>JAFQFH010000023.1 GCA_017398685.1 Oscillospiraceae bacterium | reverse complement strand
TGTCGATGCTGATGCCCTTGACGTCCTGGCCACCGATGTCGATGATGGCCTTGACTGCGGGATTGGTCACGTGCACGCCCATGGCGTGGCAGCTTATCTCGGAGATATTTTCATCTGCGAAAGGAACCTTGTTGCGGCCGTAGCCGGTACCTATGAGATACTCAAGGTCCTTGGAAGAGTTGAGGCCGGGAACCTTTGCAATGACCTCGTCCATTGCTGCTATTGCGCTCAGCTCGGAGTTTATCTTGCTGCGGATAGTGGTATCAGCCACTATTTTGCCGTTTTCATCCAGTATGACTGCCTTTGTGAAGGTGGAGCCTACATCGCAGCCGCCAAAGTACTTCATATGTATTTCCTCCAAATCGTTATAATTTATTTAAGTTTTGCACCACATGGCGCAAGGAAATATTTATTGTATTTTGTGTTTTTCAGGAAAAAACCACTTCGCAGTTGCTTAGAACTACATACATACCTCGTCTTCAAACTCGACGAGAGATGCATCGATAGGCTCGGCGCGCTTTACAGTGCGCATGTAGGAGTTGACCTTGTCGCGCATGGTGCGGCGGGAAACGGTACGGGGGTCCATCAGGTCGTGCTCGACCCAGACCATATCGTATCCGCGCTGACGGCCCTGATCGTCCAGTATGCCCTGAACGGTAGCCATGTTCTTGCAGGCCACGTTCTGGTACATGATGATGAAGGGTGCGTTCCACTGTTCGCACTGGAGCCACAGCTCGTCAACAACGTTCTGGTAACCGCCGTTGGTGTGACGGCGCATGACCATACGCTCGTACAGACGGGCCAGGTCGCGCAGGGCCTCTTCCTTGTCCTCGGTCTCAAGATGCTTTGTGAAGTTGAGAGACTCCATCTCCACCAGCACGTTGATGCCCCAGCAGTTGGCAGCCCAGTTGGAGAAGTTTGCATAGTAGTGGGCAGGGCAGGACCATACGATGGCTCTGTACTTCATCTTGCCGGGATAAGGCTCTTCCTTGTTCTCGTAAGCCTTGAGAAGAATCTTGTTGACCTTTTCGCAGGTGCCGAGAATACGGGGATCGTTGCCGCCGTCCATCTCGTAATTCCACTTGCGGAACAGCTCGTAGCAGGGGCCAAGGAGCTGAGGATATGCGCTCTTGTTGACTTCCCACTTCTGAAGCTCGTAATCGGTCTCCTTGTTGAAGCGCTTCATAGCCTCAAAGTATGCATCCCAGTTCCACTTGGCACCGGTCTGCTCCTCGATGAACTTTATGCAGGCCTTGATGTCCTCTGCACCCATATCCACGGTCTCCTCATCCAGATAACGGACAGGGAAGCACAGATGGAACACAGGCAGATTGGGGAAGCGGCGGGACATGTAGGAGGAAGCCATGGTGGAGCCGTCGCAGGGCATGGAGGAGGAAATGAAGCAGCTGCCCATGTGAGGCAGAGCGTCAATTACCAGTGCGCCGCACTCGGAAGAGGGAACGGGGCAGGTATCTGCGGGCAGACCGTAGGACTCAACTGCGTCAATGTAGGGTACGCAGGTGAGCTGGTCAAGCTCGGAGACCAGGAACACGGGCAGAAGCTGATAAGGAATACCCAGCAGGTCGGGGAAACCGGCCATGATCTGACCCATGGTCATTTCGTCAAACAGCACGACCTTTTTGTTGAGGGCGCGGCTGTTGCCGTTCTTCTCATCGCACTTGGCGAGGAACACAAGGTTCTCTGCCACGTAGCGGAATACATCGTAAATAAGCAGGTGGCTCATACGCAGGTTGGAGCCGCGCAGACCCATGATGTTCTTGTCCAGGAAGGTGTGGCAGCAGAAGTAGGACACCATCCAGCGGTAGTAGAAGAGCATATTCAGTGCGGGGATAAGATCGTGGGAGAAGGTCATAAGGAGCATGCCCCACATCTTGGCCCAGCGCCAGAAGTCATATGCGGTGTCTTCAATACCGCGCCATTCACGGCGGACGGTAGCCATTGCACCCTTGCGGTAGAGACGGCCCAGATGCTTTTCACCGTGGAGGATAAGGTCGATCTTTTCCTCTTTGGAGGCAGCCATGAAGGCTTCAAACTCATCCTTTATACGTGCGCCGTCTGCTTTGAAATCCTCAATACGGTCCTGACCGAACTTTTTCCAGTCAGTCTCCTTGAGCATTTCCCAGAATATGCCGCCCACTTCCTTCAGGTTATCCACCTGGGGCTTGAGCTGCATATTGTTTTTATATTTCCAGAAATCAGGGTTGGGATACTGAACCTTCTTCTTAGCCATTACTTACCCTCCTCACTGTGTATGCGTTTTATCTCGAGAGATTCAACAAAGGCCTGGACACGTGTACGCAGCTGACCGGAGTTACCGTTGTTGTAAAGTCTGTCGATGGACAGAACAGGCCAGCCATACTCGTCGTGCATGATGTGGGACACCAGAGCACGCTCGAAGCCCCAGTAGTCACAGTACTTCATCTGCTCGTAGATGATGCCTTCTGCCTTGAACTCCTTGGCCAGACGGTCAGCAGTCTCGCGGCGCTGCAGCACCTTCTCGTCCGCTATGTAGCGGGCACACTCGGAGACCTCCATGCAGTGCAGGCAGATCTGGGTGAGAGCATCCTCATCGTCCTTGAGCTCTATGACCTCGCGGCCGGGAGTGGAGCCGAAGCAGTAACGGTCGGATACCACGAGAGCGCCGCAGTTTTCAATGAGCTTTGTGAGGTTGGGATCGTCCATCTCAGAGCCGACGATGGCAACGCGGGCGCGGAAGGGGCTGACTGCGTCGGGCTTGCGCTTTTTCAGCTCTGCCAGTGTCTCGCGCAGCTTGGGGAGAATGAGGTACTTGGGGCAGGTGTAGGTGACAAGGTTGAGCACATGGAACTCATAACCGGTGATAACGGGATTATCTGCCTTGCGCATCTCGCTTATCTCGCTGATGATGCGGCAGACCTCGTTATGCTCCTCAACTGCCTTGCGGATGGCGGCGTCGGAAGTGTCAACACCGTAGACCTCGGTGAGCCTGTCCAGAACGCGGATGCGCATCTGCTTTACATAGGACTTGAGGGTGTAGTCGGTAATTTTGTAGGGCATGTCGGTGTGGGTGACGAAGAAGCCGGGCTTCTCGCTGACACCGAGGATCTCGAAATGCTCCATTGCTCTGTTCATCATGGAGCAAGCGTCCACGCCGATCATAGCGTCCAAGAACTGGTAGCCGCCCTCAATGCCGCGTTCAACCAGGGCTCTTGCAAACTCACAGGTGTAGTTGGACATGTAGTAGGTTGCGATGTCGATAGAGCCGGTGTTGGGTGCGCGCAGACGTACTGAGAAGCACTTGTCACAGTTGAGGATCACTTCAGGGATGTGGAAACAGGTATATCCGATGGCCAATTTGCCATCGGCCTGGGCCTGTTTGACCAGATCATTGTCAGCGTTCTCAAGCAGGCTTTCAAAGTAGATCAGATGCTTAAGATCTTTCAAATGTTACACCTCTTCTTTGTTATAGTATTTCTATTTTCCGGAGTGCGTCTTCCACTCCCTTGAGCATATCGGAATCGGCGTCCAGCTCAAGTACGCTCTTGCCTTTTATGTCATTTGCGGCAAAAGTGCTGTCCGCCGGGATGAAGGACAGTATCTCCACACCGGGAGCCTTCATCATGTCCTTCAGTTCAGGATTTGTCATGCGGTTGACGATGCAGCCTATGCGGTCATAGGCGATAAGCTCGTCCGCCACTTCCTTGATAGTGGAAATAACCTGAGCTCCCTTTTTGCTCTGGTCTGTAATAAGAAGAAGGTGTGTCACCTTTTCCATTACACGGCGCTGAATCTGCTCTATACCGGCCTCACCGTCTATTACCACATAGTCAAAGCTGTTTGCAAGAAGCCCTATGACTTCCTTCAGATAGGAATTGACCTTGCAGTAGCAGCCGGAGCTCTCCGGACGGCCTATCGCGAGAAACGCAAAACCGGGCATTTCCACCAGCGCATCAAATATTCTGAAGCGTGCCTCTGAGAGAAGTTCCAGAGCTTCTCTCGTCTCTCCGTTTTCAACACTGTCAACGATACTCATACGGATATCATCCAGTGTCAGCTTAACGTCCACGCCAAGAGCAACGGACAGTCCTACAGCCGGGTCTGCATCAATAGCCAGAATTTTCTTGTCCGGATATTTCTCTACAAGAAGTCTGACAATGGATGCGCATATGGATGTCTTACCCACGCCGCCTTTGCCTGCAACCGTAATTATCTTGGCTTTATTTGCCATAAACGTCCCCCCTGTTCACATACTTCTTCATGATTTTTATGATGCGTGTATTTTATCATGTATCAGAAAAATGCAATATTAACACTTTATTTTACGGCGAAACCCAAATTTTTGTACACTTTTGATAAACTTTTCATTGCATTGTGAAATATTTGTTTAGACATTTGTGGTATATCTGTCTAGTTTTTCACTGTATCAGGTGCAACATTTCAAAAATTTGTTGTTTTTAGTTCAGCAAATACGTTCCAAAATTAAGGTAAAGAGCAAATATGCACCAAATCAGATACGGTGCAAAAAACCATCCTGCCGTTTTGCTGATATGATAAAAAAACACCGTGCAGACAAACACAAAAACAGTCAGGATCAAAAGGCAAATAAAGGCCGCAAGATACATTTCAAGACCAAAAAACAAGAGCGGCCAGAGAAAGTTTACCGCAAGCTGCAAGGCATATGCCGTCAGCGCCCTCTTCCTTCTGAAAGCTGAGGCTCCGCTTGTGCACACAAGGAATGAGGCTATGCCCATGAGGACGTAAAGAACAGTCCACACCGCCGGAAAAACCCAGCCGGGCGGTGAGAAAGGAGGTTTATCCATAAGCGCATACATCCTCATGCCATCTTTTGTAAGCCACGCAGACAGCCCCCCTGTTGCCAGCGGCAATGCCAGCGCCGCAATGAGCCCCACCACGTTTTTGCTTTTTTTCAAGGCCACACCCCCTGATAACACTTTTACATGAAGAGTTTATGAGAGAGGGAATTTGCTTATTCGCAAAGAGGATTTAACGGATAGTTCAAAATTGTGCGTGAGAATTATTCTATAATTGTCCCAGCAAAAAATGAAAGGATGTGCCTGCAATAAACAACGGCAATTTCAACGGCTTTGAACAGCAGCCCAGACCCAGAAAATCCCCTCGCTTTGTAAAAAAGCTGGGCTGGATAATTCCTCTGCTTCTCATACTGGCCGTACTGGGTATGGATTCCTTCTATACTCTCAAGGAGGATCAGTACGCTGTGCTGACTACCTTCGGCAAGCCCACTGCGGTGTCCGCCTCCGGCTTGCAGCCCAAAATACCCCTTATCCAGCAGGTGACCAAAGTGTCCAAGTCCATACAGGGCTTCCCTCTCGGATATCGTTCCGGCGGGGAAAACGTGGAGGAAGAGTCGCTGATGATCACATACGACTATAACTTCGTCAACGTGGACTTTTATGTAGAATACCGTGTCACCGACCCTATCAAGTTCCTGTACAATTCTCAGGATCCCATTGGTATTCTCAAGATGCTCTGCCAGAGCTATATACGTGACACCATCGGCCTTTACGATGTGGACAGCGTAATTACCACCGGCAAGAGCGAGATACAGTCCGCCATCAAGCAGAAGGTCACCGACAGACTTGAGCGCGAGGACATAGGCATACAGCTGGTGAACATCACCATTCAGGATGCCGAGCCCCCCACCTATGAAGTACAGCAGGCCTTCACTGCCGTTGAAACCGCAAAGCAGAGCGCTGAAACCGCAGTGAACAATGCCAGAAAGTACGCAAATGAGGTCCTGCCCGCAGCCAATGCGGACGCCGACCAGATAATCAAGAAGGCCGAGGCCTACAAGCAGAGCAAGATAAACGAGGCCACCGGTCAGGCAGCCCGCTTTACCGAGCTTTACAACGAGTATGAAAAGTACCCCCTCATCACAAAGCAGAGGCTTTTCTACGAGGCCATGGAGGACATTCTGCCCGACATGAAGCTTTTCATCCTCAATGAGGACACAAATGTGCAGACCGCGCTGCCCCTTGAAAGCTTCGCGGAAGTAACAGTGGAAGGAGCTAAGTGAAGATGAAGAAAGTTTTTGCTGTTGCCGTCCCTGTTATCCTTGTTTTGCTGGTAGTGTGCATTATGGGCGGCTGCTTTGTTGTCACCCAGCAGAATGAATACACCATAGTCAAGCAGTTCGGCGCCGTTGTGAGAGTTATCGACGAGCCGGGTCTGAGTCTGAAGATGCCCTTCATCCAGTCCACCAGCACCCTGCCCAAAACTGAAATGCTCTACGACCTTGCCATAAGCGACGTTATCACCAGCGACAAAAAGTCCATGGTGGCGGACTCCTTCGTGCTCTGGCGCATTTCCGACCCCCTCAAGTTCATCCAGTCCCTCTCCGGTAGCATCGCCAATGCAGAGTACCGCATTGATGCAGTTGTCTATAACTCCCTCAAAACCGTTATAAGCTCCATGAGGCAGGAGGAAGTCATCTCCGGCCGTGACGGGCTTCTGGCAGACAAAATAATGGACAATGTGGGCAATACCTTCGACAGCTACGGCATCACCGTGCTGGCTATCGAGACAAAGCGCATCGACCTGCCCGACGAAAATAAGTCCGCAGTGTATGAGCGCATGATCTCCGAGCGCGGCAACATCGCCGCATCCCACGCCGCAGAAGGTGAGGCCGAGGCCAAGGAGATCAGAAACGACGCTGACAAGTCCGTATCCATCACCCTTTCCGAAGCCAATGCCCGGGCTGAGGTCATCATGGCAGAGGGCGAAGCCGAGTACATGCGCATCCTCTCCGGAGCCTACGACACCCCCGACGAGGCCGACTTCTATGAGTTCATGCGCGCACTTGACATGGCCAAGAACTCCCTCACAGGCGATAACAAGACCCTTGTGGTCTCCGCAGACTCCCCCATCGCCCAGATTTTCAACGGGCAGTAATGTATCATAAGATAAGAAAAAAATCCTCCCGAAATCTTAAAAGGTTTCGGGAGGATAATTTTTATACTTCTTTTACAAGCTCATCTATGGTTTTGCGAACTTTCTTACGCAGCGGGTCACCCTCTTTGGCGTAGCCGAGAGCAATGACAAGGCGGGTTCTGCCCTCATTGCCGCAGACAGTGCGTATCTTCTCATCGTCAAACCAGCCGATGATACAGCTTGAAAGCCCCTGAGTGGTGGCCTCGGCGGTGATATAGGCGGCAGCAATGCCCATGTCGAGGGCCATGTAAGAGTCAATGGGTACAAGTGTGCCCAAAACACCTTTCTTTTCAGGCTTTTCAGATATGACAAAAATTACGGGTACGTCTTTGGTAAAGCCGTTCATGCCCACGCCTCTGGTGGTCTCAGCCACAAGCTCCTTCTTCTCACCGGTGCAGACAGTGATGAAATAGGGCTGGGCATTGCAGGCAGATGGCGCAAGCCGGGCAGCCTCAAGCACCTTTTCAAGCTTTTCCCGCTCTATTTCCCTTGTGGGGTCATAGCTGCGGCAGGCCTGACGGGTATTGGCGATTTCGAGAAAATCCATGGCAGCCTCCTTGTGTTATGTAAACTATTTTATGTATATATGATGTGAATATTAAACATGGGAGGGGCAAGCCCCTCCCCTACAAACATTTTAAATTTACGCAGCAGACACCGCATTATACAAAATCAGCGCAAATTTTTATGTAAACTATATTATGCCACTCAACACTGTTTGATGACGCGGTAGAAAAACTCTACTGCCCGGCCGATTACCTCAAGTCGTATATGTTCGTCGTTGCCGTGGATGCAGGCGCGTTCTTCCTTGGTCAGATCCATTGCAGAGAAGCGGTAGACGCGGTCGCTGATGCGGCCATAGTGGCGGGAGTCGGAGCACTGGACCATGAGATAGGGAGAGACAAGGCTGCCCTGCCAGGTCTGGCCTGCGGCCTTGGCAACGCGCTTCCAGCCCACACAGTCTGTGCGGGAGATGGGACTGGGCTCCATATGGTCGCCCAGCTCAAGCTGGATATCGTCATCCTTGATGACCTTGCGGATGTACTCAAGGGCGGATTTTACGCTGTCCTCGGGATTGAGGCGGCTGTTTGAGACCATATAGGCTGTTGGCGGGATAACATTGGGTGCCTTGCTGCCGCTCATCTGGGTAAAGGCCACAGTGGTACGCACAAGGGCGTTCATCTCGCCGCCGCCTTTTTTGCATATCATGTCCAGCACGCCCTTAAAGCACCAGAGATTTGCAAAAATCATGCGGTAGAGGAAGGTGGAGTGTCTGCCGAGTGTGTCAAACATCTCAAGCACGGGCTTTGTGAAATGGGACTTGAAGGGCTTGGCCTCAAGCTTTGTGCATGCCATGGACAGCTTGCCCACAGGGGTATGAGGCGCGGGGGCGGAGGCGTGACCACCGGCAGAGTTTACGCTGTACTTGACGTTCATCATGCCTTTTTCCGCAATGCCGATAAGGGCGCAGGGCTCTTTCACACCGGGGAACACATTTTCCACAACACCGCCGCCCTCGTCCAGAACCATCTCAGGCACGATGCCCTGAGCCTCAAACCAGTCAACAATATTGGAAGCGCCCTTGCCATTTATCTCTTCGCCGCCGGAGAAGGCAAAGTAGATATCATTTTCAGGGGTGAAGCCCTGTTTTATAAGGTTTTCGGCAGCGGAGAGAATGCCGTTGAAGGTGACCTTTGTATCCAGAGTGCCGCGGCCCCACATTACGCCGTTTTCAATGAGTGCGTCAAATGCAGGCTTTGTCCACTTGTCCTCCTCGATAGGCACCACATCGTAGTGGGCCATCAGCACGGCGGGGGCGCCGTTACTCTTACCCTCCCAGCGGAACAGAAGCGCCCTGTCCTCCATGCGCTGCATGGGGCAGGTAGCTGTCACATTGGGGTAGAGTTCGGGCAGAAGGGCGATGAGCTTTTCAAACTCAGCATCATCTTCAAGAGAGTGGTCGGCATAGGAGATGGTGCGGCACTTTACAAGCCGGGCAAGGGCCTCAATGGCAGCCTCGTCGTCAAACTCCACTTTTTCCACTTCCTCCTGCTCGAGTACAGGAGGCCTGAACATAGCGGTGCGGATAAGAAGCACCGCCACAAAAGCTGCAAGTACAGCAAGGATTATCCAAAGAAGCATAGTTATTTCTCCTTAATCAAGCAGATGCTTTTTGTACATGATGCGGGACACGCCCAGGGTGAACAGCACGCCCACAGGCACCATTATGCCCACGGTACCGGCATTGAGAGCGGGCACCGCAATAAAGAGGATAAGCATGAGGATAACGGGGGCCACGGCAATCTTCCAGTTTTTGGACACGAACACCACGCCAAGACCGCCAAAGAGGGCGGGCAGAAGCTGGGCAAAGGCAGGCTCCAGCACGGGAGCGTCCAGTATGGGAGTGAGCGGGGTTATGAGGATAACGCCCACAATGATGATAAGGGTGGTGACAATGCTGGAAACGGCGATGGCAATGGTGGAAACGATTTCGCCTTCCTCACTTCTGATGTTCACATCAGCCTGCTCAAGGGCGTTGAGGGCGGCGGGCATTTTCAGGTTTGAGATGTTGCCGGTGACAAAGCTCAGGTAAGAGCCGCCTGCACCCAGCATGGGCACATAGGTGATGGTCTCTACAATGCCAACTGCCCAGTACATTGGGGCGGTGGCGATAACGCCCATGAGAAGGCCGTGCCAGTCGGGCATGGCGGAATAAATTATACCCACAGTGACGGGGAAAAGGAAGAGAATGACCATGACGGACAAATTCCAGATGCGGCCGTCTCTGTGGACGGAATCCATGTAAGACATATTCTTTTTCATATCACAAGCTCCTTTCCTTTTCTCAGCCCAGCCATGCGGTGATGGGAATGGCACTGGCCATGCCTGCAATAAGGCTTATGGGCAGAGCATAGTCGGATATCCAGCTTTTCTTGATGACCTTGACGGCCAGACCGCAAAGCAGCATGACGAATGCGGACACGGCCATAACCAGCGGCGGGATAAGGCCCGCTGTGTTGCCGGAGAAAACGGTGCCGAAGTCACAGAAAACATAGCCTACGAAGGCGGAGATCATACCGATGAACATGGCGTTGGAGAAGATCTCGCCCCACTTCTTGTCCCTGTTTTCCATAGAGATCATGCCGTTCTGGAGCTTCTTGCCGATTACGGGCACAAGCCAGATACCCACCATGATGCTGATGGTCATGACCCAGGCGATGGTTATGTACTGCTGGGCAGTCATGTCCTTGACCTGGCCAAAGGTAAGGCCCATGGCGCTGAGTGCGTTGGAGGCTGCAATGGTTTCATAGGACAAAGAGCCCACAACGCTCAGTCTCAGCCAGGGCAGGGCCACGCCCAAATCCTTGGCGAGAGTGATAACACTGATGACAATGGCAACGGCCGGGGCAATGGTGAAAACAGCAGCCGTGACAGCAATACGCTTAAGCTTCTCCGGCGCCATGCCGATGGCCTTACCGCGGCGCCATGCCTTTATGAGAAAGTACACGGACTGGGCCAGCACGACAGCAATGATGATGCCTGCCAGCACAAAAAGTATGGGACTGTTTACATTGAATTCCAAGATACTCGCTCCTTTTTTCTTATGTATGAACATTCCCCATTCTAGCACATACTTTCCCATAATTAAAGCTATCATTTGAGCTTTTGCTGTGTTACAATTAGAGAAAATTTTTTCAGGAGGCTTTTATGCTCAGTGAAAGAAAAGCAAGGATAAATGTTATCCTGTCAATGTTCATATACGGTACCATAGGGCTTTTTGTGCGCTATATTCCCCTGCCCTCCTCAGTCATATCCATGGTGCGCGGACTCATAGGCGCACCCTTCCTCCTGATGATTGTATACATACAGAAAAAAAGGCTCAGCAGGAAGGCTATAAAGGCAAATCTGGTGCCGATCCTCATTTCCGGCTCCATGCTGGGCTTCAACTGGATACTTCTTTTTGAGGCATACCGCTTCACCACCGTAGCTACTGCCACATTGTGCTATTACCTTGCACCTATTATCCTGCTGGCGCTTTCTCCCTTTACCTTCGGTGAAAAGCTGAGCGTGCGAAAGCTGCTTTGCATTGTAACGGCACTTTTCGGTATGGTATTTGTTTCCGGTGTGGCTAAAAGCGGCATTCCCTCAGTTTCGGAGCTCAGGGGTGTGCTTTTGGGTGTGGCGGCAGCTGTACTGTACGCACTTATCGTCATTACCAACAAACACATAAGCAATATCTCCGCCTACGACAAGACTATAATGCAGCTTGCCGTTTCCGCCGTGTGGATGCTGGGCTATAACCTTGTTACCGGCAGTTTTGCCCAGTGCGGCGAGATGAGTGTTCTTGCAGTTTTGATGCTGGCAGTGCTGGGCATCGTCCACACCGGAATTGCCTATCTTCTCTACTTTGGCTCAACCGAAGCCCTCTCCTCCCAGACGCTGGGCATACTCAGCTACATTGACCCGGTGGTGGCTGTACTTCTGAGCGCACTGGTGCTGAAAGAAGCCATGGGGATATACGAAATTCTGGGTGCCGTGCTTGTGCTGGGCGCTGCATTCATAAGTGAACTGCCGGAAAAAAATCAATAGTTTTTTAATATTACTTTAAGAATTTACCGGTATAATTGGCTCATAAAATCAATTTCGTATAAGGAGCTGAATACATGAAAAAATTACTCGCCTTTATTCTTCTTGTGGCTGTTCTAAACTCTGCCGGCGCGGCAGCTGCACAGGCTGAGTGGGTTTCTCTCGGTACCGCAACCGTGGACGAAATGTTCACTGACCGGGATTTTGACCCCAGCTATGACAGCTTTGACGAGATATTTCTGGCAGACGGCGCATCACACAGCGAAAGCTCCGCCGTGCGCATTGACGGGGACACGGTGCAGATCGGACGGGAGGGTGTATACAAACTCTCCGGCAGCCTGAGCAACGGCCAGATCGTGGTTTACGTTCAGGACAATGCCAAGGTGCAGCTGGTGCTGGACGGGGTATCAGTAACAAATCAGGGCGGGGCCGCCCTGCACGCCGCGAAGGGAGATAAGATATTTGTCACAGCAGCGAAAGATTCGGAAAATTTGCTGATCTCCACCGGGGAACTCCATGATGAAGATATTGACGCTGCCATCTACGCCGGGACAGATATCTGCTTCAACGGTGAAGGTAAACTGACTGTAAAAAGTGAGAGCGGCCACGGTATCGCCACAAAGGATGACCTTAAAATCTGCGCCGGTACGTACACCATAGACTCTGCAAAGCATGGTCTTTCCGGAAAGGACAGCATCCGCATAGGCGGCGGCAGCATCAACATTTCCGCCGGCAGCGACGGACTGCACTCTGACCACAACGACGCCGACAAAGGCTATATCTTCATATGCGGCGGCGAGCTTGACATCGACTGCGCCAAGGATGGCATTGACTGCACCAATTACCTGAGCATACTGGGCGGCAGCGTGACCGTGAAGGCTGAAAGCGACGGCATAAATGCAGCCGGTGAGGATGATTTTGACACAAGCTGCTTTGTGTCCGTAAGCGGAGGTGTGCTTGATATCACTGCCAGAGAGGACGGTATAGACTCAAACGGCAGCATCGGTGTTTCCGGCGGCGAGGTTTACATAAGTTCTTCTCCCCGCGGTGGGGACGGGGCTTTGGACTACGGCAGCCAAGCGCAGATAAGCGGCGGTACCGTGGTGGCGGCCTCCGCAAGCCAGATGGCGGCAAACTTCAGCGCTGCCGATATTCAGGGCAGTATGCTGTGTGCTTTTACCCGGACACACAGTGCCGGGGACAAGATTACACTGAGCTCTGACGGTGTGGAGCTTTTGAGCTTTGTGCCGGAGCTTGACTATCAGGCCGTGGTCATAAGCTCTCCTGATGTCAAGGCAGGCGGCAGCTACACTGTCAGCGCCGGGGATGAGACTGTGGAGATTGTCATGAGTGAAAGTCTTTTTTCCAACGGCTTTGGGCCCATGGGTGGTTTTGGTATGATGCCGCCTGAGGGTATGCCCGGTGAAGAATTTCCCGGCAAGGGTTTTGGAAAGTTTCCCTTTGGCAGAGGCGAAAGGGACAAGGGTGCTCCCCCTTCTGGTGAATTGCCCATGCCGCCCATGGAATGATACAAGAAAATAATAAAGAGGCTTGCTGCAAAACGAAGCAGCAAGCCTCTTTTTATGTATCACCGAAGCCAGTTCATTATGGGTTCAAGCTTTTCAATGATGAGGTTGATATTATCCACCAGCGCCTCAGTGTTCAGCTCATCCAGTTCGGAAAGCAAACCGGATATCTGCTCCAGCTGGCTTTCAAGCTGCTGGGCATCTACAGCACCCAGAACATCGCTGAGTCCCATCATCTTTTCATAGTCCACACTTGCAACAAATTCGAGTGCCTGCTGAAGCTTTTCAATATCCACGCTGTCCGTCACAGCAGCAAGCTTCTGCACATTCTCCATAACGCTGTCATGCTGAGCCTTCATTACATTTATCTGGGGCACAAGGCTGACCGCCGTGAGAATGAGAGCCAGAAGGAGAAGAAGCGTCAGACTCCAGGCGAAAATGGCATTGCGTTTCCCACGCTTTTCGATTTTTATAATGCGCTGCTGCATATCTTCAAGAAGTTCCCTGTCCGTTTTCTGAGGAAAAGGGACATTTTCTTTTTCCAGAATACTGTCCATCAGTTCAAATCCTTTCTCAATTCATATCTCAAAGCTCTTAAAGCTTTCACCGTCCATATCTTTCCATGTGAATACGCCATCCTCAAAGACAAGATAGCTGTGGGGACAGCCCTCCTTGGGCAAGGATACGGAGCCGGGGTTCAGGTAGGTATAATAGCCGCAATCTTCCATAACCGAAAGATGGGTGTGACCGTGGACGAGGATATCCCCGTTTTTAAGCTTGGGAGGCTGCTCGGAGCTGTGAATGTGGCCATGGGTAAAGTAAATAAGTTTGTCTCCATGGCTGAGCAGGGCATAGTCCGCCATTATGGGGAAATCCAGCACCATCTGGTCCACCTGAGAGTCGCAGTTACCCTGAACGCAGCATATGCTGTGTGAAATTTCGTTGAGCATGGCCGCCACCTGCGCCGGGGCATAGCCCTCGGGCAGCGGGTTTCTGGGGCCGTGATAGAGAATGTCGCCCAGAAGCATGAGCCTGTCCGCTCCCTCTCTTTCAAAGGCGGCCACAAGTTTTTCACACCAATGGGCAGAGCCGTGAATATCAGAGGCAATTATCCATTTCATGAGCTTTACTCCTTTCCGAACACCTGTTCTTTGAGCCTTATTCCCGTAGGCGTGGCGGCAAGGCCGCCCTGCGCCGTTTCCCTGAGTGCAGCAGGCATACTGTCACCCACTTCTTTCATGGCGGTTATAACCTCGTCAGCCGGTATCTTTGACACTATACCGGCAAGAGCCATATCCGCAGCAGAGGCAGCTATAGCCACACCGCCGGCGTTTCTTTTGATGCAGGGTATTTCCACAAGCCCCGCCACCGGGTCGCACACCAGACCAAGCTGGTTTTTCAGCGCAATGGCGCAGGCATCGGCCGCCTGCGCGGGGGTTCCGCCCATGGCCTCCACCATGGCAGCAGCGGTCATGGCGGCGGCGGAGCCGCACTCTGCCTGACAGCCGCCCTGTGCTCCCGCCACACATGCCTTTGTGGAGATAACAATGCCAAAGCCCGCAGCGGCGAACATGGAGAGGATTATTTCTTCCCGGGCTATTTTCTTGTCTTCCATAAGGGAGATAAGGCAGCCGGGCATTATGCCGCAGGAGCCTGCGGTGGGTGCTGCAACGATTTTGCCCATTGCAGCATTGTACTCCGCCACGGCAATGGCGCGCCCGGTAGCTTTTGCCATAAAGCTGCCCATCACAGCCTTTTCGCTTTTTTCAAAGAGCTTGTGGGCATCGCCGCCGGTGAGCCCGGAGGTTGAACGGAGTCCGGAGTCCATACCCTTCTCAGCGGAGCGGAGCATCACATCCAGCCTTTCGCCCATGCGCTCCATGAGCGTATCTTCGCTTTCTTCCAGTTCCTGTGCCTGCGAGGCGAGAACAACGCGGCCAATGCTGCACTTATTCTTTTCAGCTTCCAGAACAAGCTCTTTTATACTTTCAAAATTCATCAGATATACCTCATATTGCCTTCAAAAGCATGGCGCTTATTACATTGGGGATAACGTTGAGCTGCTGGAGCAGATCCTCGGTAGCCTCACCGTCCACCTCTATCATCATCAGCGCCTCACCGCCCTTTTTCTCCCGTGAGAGGCGGAAATTGTTTATGTTCATGCCGCAGTACATCATAAAATTTGTGACCGCGGCGATAACGCCGGGACGGTCATAATGACGGACAATGTAGGTATCGTTCTGACCGGTGAAAGATACGGAGAGCCCGTCCAGCTTCTGCACCAGAATATTGCCGCCGCCTACACTGGCCCCCTCCACCACTGCCATTTTTCCGCTTTTGCCGTAAAGGCGGATAAGGGCTGTATTGGGGTGGGCATCGGGCAGCTTTACCTTGGTGAAAGAATATTCAAGCCCCCGCTCGGTAGCTATCTCAAGAGAGCGGCGGATATCGTCATCATACGGGTTCATACCCATGCAGCCGGCGATAAGGGCTTTATCCGTGCCGTGTCCCAGATATGTGGTGGCAAAGGAACCGGACAGCTCTATCTCCGCCCGGACAGGCTCGTCGTCCAGTGCTTTCCACGCCACCCTGCCAAGGCGCACCGCGCCTGCGGTATGTGAGGATGAAGGGCCTATCATTACAGGGCCGATTACGTCAAAAACATTCATACTTGTCCCCTCTGTCACTGCGTTTTTCGTTATTATAACGCAAAAATCGGCTTTTGTATACGGCAAATAAGACATTTGGCAGATTGCAAGGAAGAATTTGGTCTGATATAATGACTTGATAAATTTTGCGAAAGAAAGTGTTTTTTTGGATCAGCACGAAGAAGAAAAAATATTGAAAATGACCACCGCCCCGGTGCACAGGCTGATATGCTCCCTGGCTGTGCCCACCATAATCACCATGCTTGTGACCGGGCTTTACAACATGGTAGACACCTATTTTGTGGGCCAGATAGGTACTGAGGCTACAGCGGGCGTGGGACTTGTATTCCCTGTTATGGCCATAATTCAGGCCTTCGGCTTCTTTTTCGGCATGGGCTCGGGCAACTTTATATCCCGCTCACTGGGCGCCCACAATCACGATGAAGCCCAGACCATGGCCTCCACCGGTGCCGTATGTGCTTTGATTTTCGGCGCTTTCATGCTTCTGGCAGGTTATGTATTTGAAAATGCCCTGCTTTTTGTTCTGGGAGCAAGAGCGGAGCTTGTGAGTGAGCTCACGGTAAGCTACGCAAGGGAGTATCTGTCCATTATTCTCATGGGCGCTCCTTTCAGCTGCCTTTCCTTTGTTTTGAACAACCAGCTGCGTTTTCAGGGCAATGCCATGTTTTCAATGGTGGCATTGGCCGCAGGCGCAGTGATAAACTGCGTACTGGACCCGATTTTTATATTTACCCTGGGGCTTGAGGTAAAAGGTGCGGCTATAGCTACTATCGCAGGCCAGTTTATAAGCTGTGCGCTCCTCTATATAAGCTGCATGAAAAGCGACAATCTCAAGCTGCATTTCAGTGAGTTCACCCCCAGCGCATACTACCTTAAAAACATAGCCATTGGCGGAACTCCCTCCCTGTTCAGGCAGAGTCTTTCCAGCCTCTCCACCCTCTGTCTCAACGCAGCTGCCGGTGCTGCCGTGGCGGCAGAGCTGGCAGATAAGTCCATTGCGGCTTTTTCCATTTCCTCCAAGATCATGTTTTTTGCCTTCTCCGCAGTCATCGGCTTCGGTCAGGGGTTTCAGCCGGTCTGTGGCTTCAACTACGGAGCAAAACGCTACGACCGGGTCCGTGAGGGATACCTTTTCTGCCTGCGCTTTGGCTTTGTGGCGCTTTTACTGCTCAGTATACTGGGCTTTACCTTTGCGGAGCCGCTTATCGCCCTTTTCCGGGATGACCCGGAGGTGGTTGAGATAGGCAAGACCGCGCTGCGCTTCCAATGTGTCAGCTTCACGCTGCTGGTTTTGCTGTCTGTTACCAACATGGCCTATCAGAATATGGGCAAGGTGGTGGGAGCAACCATACTCGCCCTTGCAAGGCAGGGCATCACTTTCATTCCGGTCATTCTTATCCTGCCGCGTATTTTGGACAATGGGCTGCTGGGCGTTTATCTGGCTCAGCCCATTGCCGATGTGCTGGCATTCTTCATTGCGCTGCCCATGGCAATAAAGCTTTTGAGGGATCTCAGGCGCATGGAAAAAGAGCTTGAAAACCACAAACAATAAAAAATAAAAGGAACGGAAAACATCATGGCTGTACTTGAAAATCTTGAACCTAAAAAAGTATTTGAATTTTTTGAGCAGATGAGCGCCATACCCAGAGGCAGCTACAACACCAAGGCCATCAGTGACTACCTTGCAAACTTTGCAAGAGAGCGGGGTCTTGAATATTATCATGATGCACTCAATAACGTTATTATCATCGTCCCTGCCACTGAGGGCTATGAAAATGCCGAGGCAGTCATCATTCAGGGGCATATGGACATGGTGTGCCAGAAGGCTCCCGACTGCATGAAGGATATGGAAAAAGAGGGGCTGGATCTGGCCGTGGGCGAGGGCTATATTTACGCCAAAGGCACCACTCTGGGCGCAGACGACGGTATTGCCGTTGCCATGGGTCTTGCCCTTGCCGACTCCGACGACATCCCCCACCCCAGAGTGGAGCTTGTGCTGACTGTGGACGAGGAGACCGGCATGGAGGGCGCAACCGGTATTGACGTATCTCCTCTTAAGGCTGTGAAGTTTCTGAACATCGACTCTGAGGCCGAGGGCATTTTCACCGTAAGCTGTGCAGGCGGCGCGAGAGTGGAGTGCGTGTTTGATGCAGAGCGGGAAAGCTTTGCCGGGGAGAATATCAGCATTGACATATCCGGACTTTCCGGCGGGCACTCGGGTATTGAAATAATCAAGGGCCGCGCAAACCCCAACATACTCATGGGCAGACTTTTGTACAAGCTTGCATGCCAGCAGGATGTGCGCCTCATCTCCGTATATGGTGGGGATAAGGATAACGCCATTCCCACCGCTTCCACCGCTCTTTTGTGTGTGGAGGACGCCGGAAAAGCCATAGAGTTTTGTACCAAAATGGAAGAGCTGTTCAAGGCAGAGTACGCCGGTGTGGACGATGGATTGAAGCTGAGCGCAAACAAGATTGGTGATGTGCCGATGCTGCCCATGGGACTGGAGAGCAGCAAAAAGATTATAAGCTTTCTCTGCTGCGTTCCCAACGGTGTGCAGGCCATGAGCGCGGATATTGAGGGCTTGGTGCAGACATCGCTTAACCTTGGTATTCTCACAGGCGACGAAAAGGCGGTGTATGTGCGCTTCAGCGTGAGAAGCAGCATCGAAAGCCAGAAGGAGATGCTCTTTGACAGGCTCCGCTGTTTGGCTGAGGCTCTCGGCGGCACTGTGGAGGTAAGCGGCAATTATCCCGGTTGGGCATACCGCAAGGACTCCCCGCTGCGCGAGCTGATGGTGCAGGTATACAAGGAGCAGATGGGCAAAGAGCCGGTTATCGAGGCCATTCATGCAGGGCTTGAATGCGGTCTTTTCCTGGGCAAGCGCCCTGATTTTGACTGTATCTCCTTCGGCCCGGATATTACCGACATCCACACCTTCCGGGAAAAGCTGTGGATAGAGTCTACCCAGCGCACATGGGAGCTGCTGAAAGAGACATTGAAAAGGATAAAGTAACTATGACAGGTTCCGGCAGAAATGAAAACTGCATGATTTGCGGCAAGCCTCTGGTGTATTTCAATGAGACGAAAACTCTTCGCTGCGTCATTTGCGGCAAAGAGGCTGCGGCCAACGCCTCCTGCGAGGATGGGCATTTTGTCTGCGATGATTGCCACAGCGGCGGTGGTGCGGGGATACTGAGCTTTCTTATGCAGAGCGAAGAAAAAGACCCGGTTGAGCTTTTTACTCAGGTATGCGCCATGAAAGAGGTACACATGCACGGGCCTGAACACCACGGCATTGTTCCCTGTGTGCTTCTGACCGCCTTTTACAACAATGGCGGCAGCATAGAGCTTGAAAGCGCCTTACCGGAGGCGTGGAAACGGGGCAAAGGCGTACCCGGCGGTGCCTGCGGATTTTTGGGCTGCTGCGGCGCTGCCGTAGGAGCGGGTATCTTTGCCAGCATTGTGTGCGGCTCGACGCCCCTGGCCGGGGATGTGTGGCACATTCCTCAGGAGCTGACAGCGGACTGCCTGAAGGCCATCGCCGCTGTGGGCGGCCCACGCTGCTGCAAGAGGGACGGCAGACTTTCCATCGAATGCGCCGTAAGGTTTACAAAGGAGCGTTTTGGTGTAGAGATGCCTGTTTCCCGCCCGGCCTGCACCTTCTCAGGGAAAAACAGCGAATGTATTGGCAAGCTCTGTCCATATCACGGATAAAATGACAACACCCTGCACCAGCGCGGTGCAGGGTGTTGCTCTTTGTTTTTTTTGTTTTCACGGCAGAACGGGAGTCCAGTACTCCTGCTGGTAGATGTCGATAAAGCGGTAGGTGGGCACTGCGCACTCTGCCTCGATGTAAACATTGCTTATCTCCGGCTGGCCTTCGTACACATACTGCTCGCCCAGCATGTAACTGTTGAGATACTCGCCGTCGTAGCTGTAGTAATCGCAGATAAAGTCTATCCTGTCGCCCTCGTTCAGCTCACCAAGGCTCTTTGCTACAGTGTCGGTTTCGCCGTCCACATAGTCATAGCGGGCACCGGCGATATAGCCGTAGGGCTCAGTATTGTCAAATACCAGTATAAGGTCTGCGCGGACACCGTTCAGCAATACGGGGACGCGGCCTGTGATGCTGTAATTTTCACCGTCGTCCACGGTGCTCAGATGGTAGTAGGCCACGGGCTGAGAGTCGATTGCAAGCCATGTGCCGTCATAGTTTCCGGAGAGTGCACCGCTTTCGGTGAACTCGAACACATTGTCAAGACCGAGGTCTATAAAGCCCTCTCCGTCATCATAGAAAACATTCAGCTCAAGCTGGTTTACCAAATCCCACTGGCTCTCGGGAAGGGCTATCTCATAGCCTTCCTCGCCCTCTGTCCATACAAGGGCATTGGGATCAAAACGGTTATCTGAGATGAAGGAGGCGGTGGTATCGGTACTCAGGGAGCGGCCATAGTAGCTGCCGTAGGGAGAGAAGTAGGAACTGCTGCCGCCCATGAGACTTTCAAGAAGTCCCGCAATTGCATCATAGTCGGCATAATCAGAATAGCCGGAGCTGTAGGAATTGCCGTAGGATGAGCCATAGGAGCTGCCGTAGCCGGAAGAGCCGTAGGACGAGCCGGAGGAATAATAGTCATAGAGTGAGCCAAAGGGGGATGCGCTGTAGCCTGAGGCTGCCTGTCCGCCGGTTTCCATACTGGCAAAGGCCTGAATGCATCTTGAATACTCATCATCCATGCCGATAGCGTCATAGGTGTTGACTGCGGTGGAGACAGAGGCGGTCTTTCTGTAGGGGAAATAGATGGAAAGGCCGTAGGCATTGGTCACATTGGAAGAGGTCCGGTTATACTTGACAGCGCCCAGAATGGCTTCCGCCAGTGCGTCGCCCTCATCGCTGCCGATGTTCTTTGCCAGATGTACAAGGTCAACCTGATCTATCTTGGTGGATACGGCAAACTCCTTGGAGTTTCCTCTTGCCTTGGAGACTTCCTTGAATTTATTGTCGTTTATAAGCTCATAGGTGGAGCGGGCAAAAGCCTTAAGCTCTTCGGGAAGAGTGGCCGAGAGCTCGGCAAGGTCAACGATGGAAAGCGTGGTCTGCTGGCCGCGGGTCTGCTGGGCGCAGACATCCACAAAGTCGTCTATTATGCGCTTGCCCAGCTCAACGGAGGGGATGGAGGTATTCTTTGAAAGCTGGGTGAGCCAGTTTGTATAGTACCAGCCCGTGCCGGGCTCAGTCTCTTCGGAGGCCAGAAGATAGTCGGCATAGTCCGAGAGCATGAGTGCGGTTTCGGCAGTAGCCATAAGGCAGGCGTCAAAACCGATAATATCAAACTTCACATTGGCATCGGCAAGGGCCTGATCTATACCCTGCAAGGTCATGGAGCCGCTGCTCTTATACTTCTGGTCATAGCCAAAGCCGCTGATGGAGCCGCCGCCATGATCCCAGAGGATGAGCATATTTCTGTCGGCAGGGTAATTATTGTTGCAGAAATCAATAAACTTTGCAAGGGTGGCGGGCTTTGTCATGGAGACAGAGCCTGCATCGTCATCAATGCGCTTGAGGCCGCCGGACTCCACCTTGTATATCTGGTTTACGCTGCTGCTGACGATGCTGTTGCGCCATCTGGTGCAGCCGCCGGTGTAGACCAGCACATTCACATCGCTGCCGATTGTGGCGTTTGCCATCTCCTGCAGGTCGGATGTGGCCATGCCGCTCTGGGACTCAAGATCAGTGCCGCACATGTAGACCATGATGGTGACGCTGTCCTTGCCGTTGCCCTGAAGCTTTGTGTACTTTTTGCGGGCAGACTTGTCCACGGAAGTATCAAGCTTGCCGGTATTTGCTCCATAGTCCCAGCCGGAGGACACGGAGCCGCCGCTGAAGGAGGAGTAGCCGGACAGAAGGCTTTCAAGACTGCCGTAGCTGCTTTGGCTGCCATATGAGTTCTGGCTGACATAGGGTGTGGGCGTGGACTGCACATAGGGCACAGGGGTGGATGGAGCGTAGCTGTAATCATAGCTGCTGTCCTCGCCGCCGAGTATACCATATCCGCCGCCGCCCAGAAGCAGCACGGCAAGCAGCGCGAGCAGACCGCCTTTGCCGCCTCTTTTACCGCTTCGGCGGGTACCGCCGCCATTGTAGCTTCCGCCGCCGCCAAAGCTGCCGCCGGAGCCGCCTGCACTGAAGCCGCCCGACGTGGGTCTTCGCCCGGTATAGCCGTCAGCCTTGCCGACCCGGCCCGTACCAAGTCCGGAGCCTCTTTTATACACGCCTTTTCCGGCACCCGTGATGTTCTTTTCTCTGCCGCGGGGTCTTCCTGCTGCCATTATGCATCACTCTCCAAAAAACTTTTGTCCTATTATTTTATGCCAATCCGGCACTTATTTCAAGTAAAATCAAAAAACTCCCTGTGCAAAGCTTTTGCACAGGGAGCGGAAAATCTCAGGTTCAGGGGTTCATGGTGTAGTTGGGAGCTTCCTTGGTGATATAGATATCGTGGGGGTGGCTCTCCTTGAGTCCGGCGGAGGTGATGCGGACAAACTGGCTTTCGGTGCGAAGCTCCTCGATATTGTGAGCGCCGCAGTAGCCCATACCGGAGCGCAGGCCGCCCATCATCTGATAAATGGTCTCGGACACAGGTCCGCGGTAAGGCACACGGCCTTCCACGCCTTCGGGGACGAGCTTCTTGTTGTTCTGCTGGAAGTAACGGTCCTTGGAGCCCTTCTGCATGGCGCCAAGGCTGCCCATGCCGCGGTAGACCTTGAACTGACGGCCCTGATAGACTTCCATCTCGCCGGGGGCTTCCTCGCAGCCTGCGAGCATGGAACCCATCATTACAACACTGCCGCCTGCGGCAAGTGCCTTTACGATATCACCGGAGTACTTGATGCCGCCGTCGGCCACGATGGGAACACCGTACTTGTCGGCCATCTCACCGCACTGGAGGATGGCAGTGATCTGGGGAACGCCGATACCGGCGACAACGCGGGTGGTGCAGATGGAGCCGGGGCCTATACCGACCTTGACACAGTCGGCACCGGCCTTGATAAGAGCCTCGGTAGCAGCGGCGGTAGCCACGTTACCGGCGATGAGCTGGATTTCGGGATACTTTTCCTTGACGCGGGCTACGCTCTTCATGATATTTGCAGAGTGGCCGTGGGCGCTGTCCAGCACCAGAACGTCAACACCGGCATCAATAAGAGCACCGGCTCTGTCAAGAACATCGGGGGTAGCACCGATAGCGGCGGCGCAGAGAAGTCTGCCGGCGCTGTCCTTGGCGCTGCGGGGGTACTTGAGGACCTTCTCAATGTCCTTTATGGTTATAAGGCCCTTGAGCTTGAAATTATCATCAACTATGGGGAGCTTTTCAATGCGGTTTTTCTGGAGGATTGCCTTTGCCTCGTCCAGAGTGGTGCCCACAAGGCCGGTGATAAGGCCGTTTTTGGTCATCACATCGCTGATGATACGGCTCATGTCGGTCTCAAACTTCATATCACGGTTGGTGATGATACCAATGAGCTTATTGTCATCATCCACGATGGGCACACCGGAGATGCGAAACTTTGCCATGAGGGCGTCAGCGTCACCGAGGGTATTTTCTGCCTTGAGTGAGAAGGGGTTTGTGATGACACCGTTTTCGGAACGCTTGACCATATCCACCTGTTCAGCCTGCACGTCAATGGCCATATTCTTATGGATAACACCTATGCCGCCTTCACGGGCAACAGCAATTGCCATGCGGTACTCGGTAACGGTATCCATTGCGGCGCTCATTACAGGAACATTGAGACGGATCTTTTTTGTGAGATTGGTAGCAAGATCAACGTCGGCGGGGAGTACATCACTCTCGGCAGGAACAAGAAGAACATCATCAAAGGTAAGACCTTCGCCCACAAAACGATTGGAATAATTCATTTCAACACCCATGGCATTGCCCTCCATATTAAATATTACCGCGACAGGCGCTGCCGCGGTATGAATATTAAGCGTATTCTAACAAAAAAACCTTGATTGTCAACAGTTTTTTACGTTTCTTGGCTTCTTGCATAATAAAAAATATACTGTTGGGCCAATCCGGCATATTTCCCCAGACTCTCCGGGCGAAAATCTGCGGAAAAGTGCTCTTTTAACGCTCTTTTTATCCAAACATCTATGGGAAATGCCTCCATATGGTAAAGGCCAAAAAGCACAACACAATTTGCAACCTTCTCCCCAATACCCTTCAGTTCCATAAGCGTTTTTTTCGCACTGACCCAGTCAGCGCTGACAAGGCTTTCAAGCTCAAGCTTTCCCGTTGCCACGGCCTGCGCCGCCGTCAATATGTACTCTGCCCTGTAACCGCAGCGAAGCATGGAAAGCTCCTCCGCTCTCAGTCCCAGAAGCCTTTCCGGTGCGGGAAAGCTGTAAAAGCGCCTGCCCTCAAACTCAAGCGCCTCCCCGAAGCTTTCACAAAGCCGTTCAACAATGCCTTTGATGCGCTTTATATTGTTGCACTGAGAGATTATAAATGAGCACAGCGCCTCCCATGGTTCCTGACGGAGTATGCGGATGCCCATGCCGTACTCAGTACATTGCTGCAGATATCCCCCGTCATAAAAGTCCCGGCTTATGTACGCATAATCCCGCTCCAGATCAAAATAGTCATTCCAGAACTGAGCCGGAGCGTCCGAACAGATGAATATATCCCCACCCTCGCGCCAGAGCTTTGCACACTTACCGCAGGCCACACCGTAGTACACTCCGTTTTCATCCGCGTTCCAGCGAAAACACTGGCCGCACTCGAAGGTTTTTACAAGATCAAGCTTTTCAGCAGAGCATAAATTCCATGTTTCAAAGGACACTGTCCCACACCTCCCGCAGCGTTTCCTTTACTGAATAATACAGCTTTCGCCGCTTTTTTTCAAGAGAGCTGTGAACGGTTGATTTAGAAGCTCAGTCATGGTATAATATCGGGGATTTTACATACAAAGGTGAACATCTTTATGGTGACTTTCTTTCTTATCGACCTGTTCAACGCACTGGGAGTGGGGCTCTTTGCCATTTTGCTGCCCTATGCTGCCGGACGGCTTGTCTTCCCTCACGAAGAGCGGGACAAGGGGCTAATGTTCATTGTTGGCATGTGCGTGTCACTTGCCGTCTTTGAAATAATTTATCTGCCGTTTTTCTTTCTCAGACTGCCTTTTAAGCTCCTGACAATAGTTTATTTTGTTCTTGCAGCCGCAGCTCTGACGGCAGGCTTTCTGCTGCACTACAGGAAAAAGCCACTGGCTGCGCCTGAAAAACAGCCTTTAACCCGCAGCGAAAAAATATGCGCCGGTGTTTTTGCCCTGGTTTTTGTTTTTCAGGTTTTGCGCGTTACCGCCGGTGCAGGCACTTGGAACATTGACGATGCCTGGTATCTGACCATCGCCAACGATGCTCTGCATACCAACACAATCATGGGCACTGATCCTGTGACAGGGCTCCCCCACGACTATACTCAGGACGTGGCAGCGAACATGGAGTACATATTTTCTCCCTGGCCCATGTTCTGGGCAATGTTTGCCCAGCTTTTCCAGCTCCCTGTCACCACATTGATGAGGACAGTGCTGCCTTTCTACTTCATTGCGATTTTCTACTTCGTGCTCTACCGCCTTGTGCTTTTCATATTCAGTGGCAAGCGTGATAAGGCGCTTATGGCGCTTTGTCTGCTGAGCATTTTCTATGAATTCAGCGCTGTTGCGATGAATGTGCGCTACACATGGATAATTCTCTATCCCTGGATGGGAAAGGGATTTGGCCCCAGTGTTATCTGTACTGCTGCACTGTTTATCTTCCTTATCTGCGTGAATGAGGAAAACGCCGCAAGGCGCAGAGTGCTCTGGCCGGCCCTGTTCATGGCAAACCTTGCAGGCTGCATGTGTGCATCCAGCTGCGCCGAGCTCAATCTTATCGCTCTTGGCTGCTGGGGCCTTGTGTGCGTGTTTGATAAAAAGGATCTGTCAATTATCTGGAAGCTGGCCGTATGCGTCAGCCCCAGCCTTGCGCTGATGGCAGCGCACTTTGTCTGAAGGGAGGGTAAGCCATGCTTGAAAGCCTCAACATCATAATCGGCGAAACTTTGGAAATATACTCCCTTGCAACACTGGGCGGAAAGCTTTTTATCCCCTTTTTCATCTGCCTTGCCTATGTTTTTCTCTGTCCCGCCCCTGAGGACGACAGGGCGAGAAAATATCTGGTGTATCCCTCGCTGGTGCTGATTTTTATCCTCTTCAATCCGGTGATAATACACCTGCTCTATAAATATATCGAAGTGCCTGAGCGTATAGTGCGTATGTACTGGCCTTTGCCCATGGATCTGCTCTTTGTCTACTGTCTGATCCGCTTTTGGGGCGTTCTCGATAAAAAATGGAAAAAAGCTGCACTTCTGGTGCTTGCTGCAATCATGCTGTACATCAATACCGGCGGAAGCCACACCGGGCAGTCCTACACACTGGCGCAAAACCCGGAAAAGATGCCCAAAGGCACCAAGGAAGTCTGCGATTCACTGCTCATTCTCAATGACTATCAGGATCCCTATGTGATGATGCCGGAGGATCTGTTTTTCTGGACAAGGGAGTACAGTCCGTACCTGCGTATTCCGGATATCCGCGAGATGAAGTTCATGCTTACGGAAAATGGTGAGATGGATCTGGACATGGTGGGTAAGGCCGCTGCGGACAGCGGATGCCGCTTTGTGGTGCTTATGTCTTCTGTTCCCACAGCCGGGGATATTACAGAATACGGCTTTGAAAAGAAACTGACTATTGAAGGTCAGGACTGCGAATACTATATCTATATGATAAAATAAAAAAATTCCGGTGCTGTGCACCGGAATTTTTTGTCTTGTATGAATCAGCCCTTGTAACCAATCTCGTCTGCCAGCTTCTTTTCTATGAACACAACTGCATCCTGATGCAGCTTCATGAAGGTTGCGGGGCAGGCGGTGGTGATCTTGTCATCAATGAGGAGCTGGCGGGCAGCGTCCTGCTTGTTGCCGCTGATTATCAAAAGCAGCTTCTTTGCGCGCATGATGTTGCCCATGCCCATGGTGACAGCGTAGCGGGGAACATCGTCACGGCTGGCAAAGAAACGGGCGTTGGCATCAATGGTGCTCTCGTCCAGAACTTCCTTGTGGGCACCGTCATAGAGAGCTTCGCCCGGCTCGTTGAAGCCAAGGTGGCCATCGGGACCGACGCCAAGAACCTGAACGTCGATAACGCTGTTGTCAAGAACGCTGTTGAACTCGCGGATATTCTCCTCAATGTCGCCCACGCCCTTTGCAACATAGGTGTTGGCCTTGTCGATATTGATGTGATTGAAAAGATTGCTGTCCATAAAGTATCTGTAGCTCTGATCGTGATCACCGCTCAGCCCCACATACTCGTCAAGATTGACAGAGTGGACTTTGGAAAAATCAAGGCCCTCTTCACGGCAGCGTCTTGCAAGCTCCTGATACATGCCCACAGGGCTGGAGCCGGTGGCCAGACCCAAAGTGCAGTCGGGTTTTTCTCTGACTATCTTTTCAATGACGTCGGCGGCCTGAGCACACTCGCTGGCATAGTTTTCGCAAATGATAACCTTCATATTGTTTCCTCCCAATAAAAATTTCTTCCTGTTCGTAATTATATTACATATAATTTCTCAGTCAAGGCTTTTTTGTCCATTTTTGAGTCTGCGCGCTCATGCCGCTTGGTTACGCGATTTTTTTAAAAAAATTTAAAAAAATTGTATTTATTTCAGTATAGGTTCAGAGTATAGTTGTATTATAATGATGTAAGGACATTATGGAGGCTACCGTGAAAATTCTGATTGTTGAAGATGAGAAGCTTCTTGCCGCTTCCCTGAAAAAACTTCTCGAAGGCAAGGGTTTTGATGTAGAAGTCGTCGACGACGGTGAAACCGGCAGCGCCTACGCTGAATTGGGCGTTTACGATCTTCTCATACTTGATGTAATGATACCGGGTATTGACGGTTATGAGCTTACGCGCCGCGTCCGTTCCAAGCACTGCTCAACCCCTATACTGATGCTTACTGCCCGCTCATCTCTGGAGGACAGAATAGCCGGGCTTAATGCCGGTGCTGACTATTATCTTACCAAGCCCTGTGATTCACGGGAGCTTCTTGCCTGCATCAATGCGCTTTTGCGCCGTCAGGGTGGTCAGGTAAATGAGCTTAAATTCGGCAACACTTCTCTTGATCTTGAGTCCTGCCTGCTTATCTGCGGAGAAAAGTCCGTCAGGCTTTCTGCCAGAGAGTTTGATGTTATGCGCTTTCTTTTGCAGGCCGGTGACCGCGTACTCTCAAAGGAGATCATCCTGTCCCGTATATGGGGCTTTGAGTCCAACGCCGTGGACAACCATGTTGAGGTCTACGTGGGCTTTCTGAGAAAAAAGCTTGCAAGTATCGGTTCCAACGTGAAAATTGTGGCGCTGAGACGCCTTGGATATCATCTGGAGGTAGATGAATAGTGCTTAAAAGGCTGCGTATTAAATTTGTAGCTATCATGATGTCCATTTTCACCGTGATGCTGGTTTTAATATTCGCGCTTATTCTGCACTTCACCCATCAAAGCTATATTGACAGCAGCATAGAACAAATGCGCTCTGTTGCAATGGAACCCTTTGTGCCCGACCGTCCGGACGGACACAGGGGGTTTTTGCCGTTTCCCCACTTTGTTCTGACCGCAGACCGTACAGGGAAAATAATAGGCCGCAGCGGTGTAGAGTATTTTGATCTTTCAGACACCGCTTTGCTGCAGCAGCTGATGGATACAGTGCACGACAGTGCGCGCCCGGACGGCATCATATATGAATCCAGACTACGCTTTCTCATGGTGCAGCTGCCCAATGGAGGCACACGAGTGGTTTTCATGGACGCCGGGCAGGAATTTGAGGCCATCAGTAAGCTTTTGAGTATGTTTTTTCCAATTGGTCTTGCTGCTCTGGCTGTTTTCTGGGGGATAAGTGTGTTTATAGCCCGACTTATAGTAAAGCCGGTTGACAGAGCCTGGGAACAGCAGCGGCAGTTTGTGGCCGATGCCTCCCACGAGCTGAAAACGCCTCTGGCTGTCATCACTACAAACGCTGAGCTGTTGAATTCCCCCGGATGCTCCCCCGAAGAAAAGGCCGGATTTTCCGAAAATGTTCTCACGACGGCAAGGCATATGAGGCAGCTTGTGGAAAATCTGCTGGAGCTTGCCAGAGCTGATAACGGCGCTTTACAGCTGAACATGGGCAAGCTTGAGCTGAGCGAAATGGTCACGGATGTTCTGCTGCCTTTTGAGCCGCTGTATTTTGAAAATGGTCTTACTCTGGAAAGCAGCATCGAAAGCGGCATTGTCGTGAAGGCCTGCGAGGAATATTTAAGACAGGTACCGGAGATTTTGCTGGATAATGCCATAAAATACTCTTCCCCCGGAAGCACGGTATTTCTGAAGCTTGAAAAGCACGGCGGATATGCACTGCTGTCCGTTGCAAATGAAGGCCCTTCCCTTTCTGCGGAGGAGCTTGAAAATATTTTCAAGCGTTTTTACCGGGTGGATAAGACCAGAGGCGGTGGCAGCTACGGGCTGGGACTTCCCATCGCTGAGAGCATCGTCACGGAGCACAAGGGTAAAATATGGGCCGAGAGCGTCAATGGCGTGAACACATTCAAAGTCAAGCTGCCGATGTAAAAACAAGCGGCGCTGCCGCCGTCGCCCGAACCGCCTTGCGGGATGATTCTGCTTACCTACATACACCCCCAAAACGAAAAATCCAAAATCAAATAACCCAACTCAAAACCCAAGGAATTGGTTTTGAGTTGGAAAGGAAAAACAACACCATCGGTCATTCCGGCGTCGCTTGCGGCGACTGATGACCTTATGGTGTTGTTTTGACGTGGCGGAGGGTGCAGGATTCGAATCCCCGCAGGGGACTGGGCGGCGCTGCCGCCGTCGCCCGAACTGCTGCGCAGGCGACTTCTGCTTACCTACATACTCCGCCAAAACGAAAAGGAAGCCTGACGGCTCCCTTTTCATTTTGGCGGAGGGTGCAGGATTCGAACCCGCGTGGACTTTCGCCCTAACGGTTTTCAAGACCGCCCCGTTATGACCACTTCGGTAACCCTCCGTATTGAATTGACCTGATATTTATATCATAATTATTCTCTGCTGTCAAATAAAATACGCCCTCAGAGCGCATACACAGTGCCAAGCTCCGTATATATCATGCCGTTTTTCCCCCTGTCGGAGCGCATGAGGCTTATACAGTCAACCTTCATCCCGGCAGCTTTGAAATTCACAGCAAGCTGTTTTCCCTCTCTCATCTTTGCCCTGCGTAAAAAACTTACGTGGGGCTTGAATTTTGTTTTGTCATAGGGAATGCCCGCTTTTGCAAGGGCATGGCGCAGCTCGCGGGCAAGCTTTTCAAGCGCGGCACTGTCAGAAAAGCCCGTCCACCACAAATCATCAAAGCAGCCCAGCCTGTCCATGCTTACATCAAAGGCAGAAAAGCTCAGCCCCTCCATTACCTCAAGGACAAAGTCCGGGTCGCTGTATTCGCCGATGAAAGCAAGAGTAATATGGAGATTTTCCGCCGGAACATAAGCACCGCCGACCCCCTGAGCGCGGAAAGCATCCTGCACCCCTGTCACAGTTTTTCCCATTTTCCCCTTCAAGGGTATAGCAACAAAAAGTCTCATAAGCCTGTTCTGCCTCACGGAATAAGCACTGCCAAAACCGACCCCAAGGGCGGCATACTCGCATTGACAGCATACCCCATCCGTACAAAAACTTCAATACAACAAATATACTCTTTCAGTATGCTCTTTTCGCGGCCTCTGATTTATGCCTTTTCCCATTTCCTCATTTAATTTTACCCGAACTTTCTTGTATTTTAATGCTGCTTGGCGTTGCACCCGCCGCCTTTGCCGCCAACGAGGATGTTGAAGGCAAGATCTCCATGGGTAACTCCCTCACCTCCGGCACCACCATGGCAGCTGTTGCTGCTCTGACCGATGTTTACGGCTATGAGTACCTGACCGCTCTGGGCAACAATGACGTTATGATCGAGTCCGGCTCCGTTGAACTTGAGAAGCTCAACAGCGGCGAATGCAAGGTCATCATGATCCTTGAAGAGTCCGTCCTGAAGGCACGCAAGGAAGATGGCTCCAAGATCGAGTGCATCTATCCTGAAGACAGCGTTATCCTTATCCCCTCCACCGCTATGATCGTTGACGAGGACAATAGCGCCAAACAGTGCCTCTCTTCGTTTTATTCCCTATGCCCACATGGAAAGTGAGGGATATGGATACCTTATGGATATTTTTGATTAATTTTATCTGTGCCCCGGACAACCAGTCCGGGGTGTTTTGTAATTTGAAATAATAACCAAAAAATGGCTTTTTGATTTGTAAACTCCTTTAATTGTGTTTAAGCTTTACCGATGGTATACTTTTTCCATAATAATACGGAGGTGGAAAGCATGATCAAAAAAATCAGGAGGCCATTGTCTGTACTGCTTGTAACGCTGGTGGTTTTGTTCGGGTATATGTCCTCGGCCAACGCCATACAGACCGACTTTGGCAGCATTGATGTTTCTCTCGGCGTGATAGAGACGGATGTGGGTGATCTCACATACAAACTCTACGTGCCGGACAATGCAAGCGCCGACACTCCCGCTCCTGCTGTACTGCTGCTCCACGGCTACCAGAACGACAGTGAGACCTGCGCCGCCTATTCCATAGAGCTGGCAAGACGCGGCGTGGTTGTCATGTCCCTTGATGAGTACGGCCATGGACGCAGCTCCGCCGGCTTGCTCAATCGTGGTTATGTAAACCAGCGAGTGAAAGTGAACTTCGGTGAGGACAGCGTGGAGGACGGCACATTCGTGGAAGTGGGCAGCACCAAGCGCTACCGGCTTCTGATGAACTTCTCCAACCTCTCTTTCTTCGATGAGCGCTATGTGAAGGACAGCGCCGGGAACTCCATCTCCGACAGCTCCTGCGGCGGCATTGCGGCCTATGCCGCCCTGGCGGACATGCCCTTTGTGGATGCCTCCCGCATGGGATTGAGCGGTCACTCCATGGGCACATGGTCCAGCTGGTCGGTTGCGGCAGCCTATGCGGGTGCTGTGAACGACGAGGGTGTGGATATTACACCCAAGGCCACCGTATTGCAGTGCGGTGAGCTTTTCCGGGAAAACGCCTATGACAGCGACAATATCTACTTCAACAACGTGCTTTTATTGCAGGCTCTCTACGATGAATTCAGCTATTTCAGGGACTACAAGCCCTTTTTGACTGAGGATGTGCTCCACAGTGATCTGCGCGCAGAATTTCTGGGTGTTGAGAACGCAGATGCCGCGTGGAACAAGACCTTCGGTGACTTTTCCGACGGCTCTGCCCGGCGCATGGAGCTTCTTAAAACCAATCACCGCCTCACAACCCATGATAAAAACGGCATGGCTGCGGCGCTGAGCTGGTTTGACGAGAGCCTAGGCTTTGAAAAGGAGCTTGATTATACCGACACCCGTTATATGCTCAAGGAGTGGATCGTATTTGCCTGTATGCTCCTTGCCATATTCGCCATGCTGCCCTTCATGGAAATTCTGCTGAGTACCGGATTTTTTGGCAAGGCTGCCGTTGCTCTGCCCGACAAGGCGGGCATAATCAAGGGCAAAAAGTGGTGGAAAAACGCCATTATCACCATGCTTATTGCAGCCTGTACCTATCCTTTCATGACTCAGTTGGGTCACGCACTTTTCCCATTCCCTGAGAACATTTTCCGCATGACCATTGGTGACGGCTTCCTCTGCTGGTATCTGCTGCTTATAATCATCATGCTCGTGACCACCATGACCTCGGTACGCAAGGCGAAGAAGGCCGGTACCGCTCCATGGCACGGTCTGGGGCTTGCAGGGCCGGAAACTGCGGGGCGTATCGACTGGCTGCTTTGCATTCGTGGTGCGCTGCTGTCTCTTTGCATGCTTGCTCTCATGTATGTGCTTGTGGCAATATGCGAAGCCCTTTTCATGCTGGACTTCCGTTTCATATGGCCTTTCTTCAAGACCTTCACACTTGAGCGTTTTATTCAGTTTTTTATTTACTTCCCCTTCTTTGCCCTGTTCTTTGTTCTCAATAACAGCAAGATTTTCGCCGGAATGAGAACTGAGGCCACGTATAAAAAGGGCTTCAAAGGCTACTTTGCCAGCTGGTGGCGGGGTGCTTTGCTGATGGTGGGCGGCATCATGGTGATAGTGCTCATAGAGTATATCCCCTTCTTTGCCGGTATCGGCCCGGGCGCAGACCTTCTGTTCTCCTCCACTTTCGGCGGGCCGTTCATGAGCATTCTCATCGTCTTTGTGCCGCAGGTTCTGGTGTTCAGCTTCATTTGTAACTACATCTACCGGCGCACCGGCAATGTGTACACCGGCGCTTTCACCGTGGCGGCTATGGCAGCCTGGGTAATCACCGGCGGCTCTGCCATACTGTAAGTATCATTTTTCACATCAGAAACCGCAGCTGCAAAAAATGCAGCTGCGGTTTGACTTTTTTTGTCTTTTTGTTGTCTAATAAGTGTAAAGGCTTTACGAATACTGAAATGGGGGTGTTTCCCTTGAAACTGCTGTTCGAACAGGAATTTGAAAAACATCAAAAGGCTTTGTTTTTGATAGCGCTGAGCTATGTACACAATACGGAAGATGCAAAGGATATCGTACAGGAGGCGGCGCTCTCCGCTTTTCAGGCCATGGACAGCCTTAGATACCCGGAGTACTTCAAAACCTGGATGACCCGTATAGTGATAAACAAAAGCAAGAATTTCCTGAAAGGCCGGAAATACACGGAAGCGCTTGATGACAGCCTGAATATTTTCAGCGCGCTGCCAACTGAGGAGCTGGAGCTGATGGATGCCATACTGAGACTGGGCAAGGAGCTTTCCATATACATAAGTCTCAGATTTTACGGCGGCATGAACTATGAAGAGGCTGCGCAGGCTTTGGGGCAGAATGTATCCACGGTAAAATACAAAACAAAAAAGGCCTTGAAGGAGCTTAAAAAGATTTTGGAAGGAGATGTTTGAAAGTGAAGATATCCGGACTAGAAAAACGGCTTTATCGGCACGCGGATTTGGTGAAAAGCGGCATGACAACTCCTTTCGATGAAGAATTTGGAGAACTTCTGACAGCTTCTCCCCAACATGAAGAAAGGACGAGCACGGTTATGAAATCAAAGAGAATTGTATCCATTATAGCAATTGCGGCTGTCTTCGCCTGCCTTGCCACTGCCTTTGCCGCAAGCGGGCTTGGCGGTTGGTTCAGCGGGACGGAAATCGTATACGATGAGTTGCCCTCTGAGGCGCAGTACATAGAGGATGTGGGCTATGCTCCCATACTCATTGAGAGCTTCAAAAACGGCTATACCTACAAAACCGGGCAGGTCATGAACAATGAGGTATATGACGATGCCGGGGACATGACAGACACATTCAAATCCGCAATGTTCAACTATGAAAAGGACGGGGACGAAGTAATTTTCTCTCAGGACAAGGCCCAGTCCGATATCCGCCCTCAGGGCAGCGTGGTTGGCGATGTGGATGGATGCAAAATTTACTACCACCGCTACGTAAATATTGTGGTGCCTGAGGATTATGAGCTTAGCGCAGAGGAGAAGGCCGCTGAAGAAAGTGGGGATGTTATATTCAGTTACGGTTCAGAGGAGATTGTGGAGTACACTGTACAGAGTGCGCAGTGGTTTGACGATGGCGTACAGTTCATGCTGATGCAGATGAACGGTAAGCTCTCCGCCGATGAGCTTGTGGACATGGCAAAGGAAGCAATAAGCAAAGGGTAATATGGAAAAGCCGGCTTGGGCCGGCTTTTCTTAATCTTTAGCTTACAACATTTTGATGAGTCTGTCCCAACCGGACTCGACGCCCTTCGGGCACCAGGCGGCTCACTTCATCTCTCACAATTCACAAAAGATAACTGAATCATGCCAGACACAAAATGCGAGGATATTTACGCCAGCTGCGCTTAGCCTTATCTTTTGTGAAAGAGGAAGAGCAAAGGAACATAGCGTAGTTTTCGCACTTTTGCGGAAACGCAGCGGTGTGAGTTTGTTCTGACGATGTCGCCGGGGCCGCTTCGCGGTTGGGGTTATCGACACCAAAACAGCCTGCCCAGAAGGGCAGGCTGTTTTGGTGCCGGTAACCGGACTCGAACCGGTACGGTATCGCTACCGAGGGATTTTAAGTCCCTTGTGTCTACCATTCCACCACACCGGCGTATGCAATTTGCCCTAATAATTTACCACTGTTGCATAAAATAGTCAAGGCTCAGTCAGACACCGCGCATCTGTGATTATATCACGGTCTTTATTTTTCATTTTGGCTATGATATACTCAAATCATGTATATGCGGAGGTAACTATGAAAAAATCCAAGATACTTGTTTACATGCTTACTGTTCTTGTTCTGGTTTTGGGTCTTGCATTGGCAAGCTGTGGTACAGATGAAGCTACCGCAACGTCAGACACCGCACCCGTTGTTGAAGAAGCCGCTCAGCAGCCCGCCGAAGGTGAAAACGATAAATCCGGTGACTTTGCCTTTTCCACCGCCGCTATTGACGGCAGCACCGTGGATGAGAGCATTTTTGAAGGCAAAAAGCTTATAATGATAAACCTCTGGGAGCCTTGGTGCGGCCCTTGCGTGCAGGAGATGCCAGCCCTTGAAAAGCTCTATCAGGAGTACAAGGATGAGGGATTTCTGATCCTTGGCGCATACTCCACCGACAGCGGTACTGCCGATATAGTTGAAAAGCTGGGTATCAGCTATCCTGTTGTGAAAATGTGCCCGGAGTTTGCCCAGTTCCAGACCCAGTACGTGCCTACCACCGTTTTCCTTGATGCCGAGGGCAATCTTCTCAGCGAACAGATAGTGGGCGGTGCAAGCTACGAGCAGTGGAAAGCGCGCATTGACGACTTTTTGTCTCAGAGCTGAAATTGATAAAAAGGGGGCTTTTCCTTGGCCTCAAAACAGTTTAAAAACGGCCTTATCGCAGGCTTGCCTGTGCTCTTCGGGTATATCCCTGTAGGCATTGCTTTTGCGATACTGGCCCATCAGGCGGGCTTCAATCTGTGGGAAACCTGTAGTTTCTCCATATTCGTTTTCGCCGGGGCAAGTCAGATGATGGCAGCAGGAATGTACGCTCAAGGGGCGGGCATTGCCGCCATCATCATTGCCACGTTCATTCTTAATCTTCGCCATATCATCATGAGCGCATGTGTGCTCAATCGCATGGATGATGCGCCCTTATGGAAAAAGGCACTTGCTATGTTCGGCACCACGGATGAGAGCTTTGCCCTTTTCACCACTGAGAAAAAAGAAAACTGCACTGTGGCGTTCTTCGCCGGTGTTGTGCTTATTACCTATCTTTCATGGAATGTGGGTACGCTGCTGGGTGCAATACTGTCAGACTTTCTGCCGGATATCATTACGGCAAGTCTGGGAATTGCCCTGTATGCCCTTTTTATTTCCCTGCTTGTGCCCAAAATTTCCGGAAATCTCCGGCTCACGGCACTTGCTGTGCTCACAGGGCTTTGCAATATGCTGCTGTGCCATATTATTGACTCAAGCTGGGCGCTTATTGTGTCCACGCTTTTGTGCGCTTTCATAGGTATTTTCTTCGTAAGAGCGGAGGATTTGAGAGAGGAGGCGCATAAGGATGAGACTTGAAATTGTGCTTCTTGTTCTGGGCATGACGCTTGTGACCTACATACCCCGCGCCCTGCCAGCCGTATTTCTGGATAAAATCAGGCTCAGCCCCAGGCTGGAGCGTTTTTTGAACCTGATCCCCTATACTGCCATGGCTGCGCTTATCTTCCCCGGTGTCCTCACAGTTGACACGGCTCAGCCCCTCATCGGTATACTGGGCGGAGTGACAGCTCTTGTACTGGCATGGCGCAAGTGCCCGCTGATGGTGTGTGTTCTTGCTGCTATCGGAGTTGATTTTATTTTGTATCTTTTTATCTGAAGAAACGGAAGTGTTATCGAGATGAAAAATGTGACCCGAATCGTATTGACCGGAGGCCCCGCTGCAGGCAAGACCACTCTGATAAGCCGCATCCTCAAGGAATTCAAGCAGGAGGACGGCTGGCGCGTCATCACCATCCCCGAGACCGCCACCGACCTTATCTCCGGCTTTGGCATAAAACCCTTTGGGGACTGTGTCACCATGGAGCAGTTTCAGTACTACGTGATCGCAGACCAGCTCCACAAGGAGCAGCTTGCCCTGAAGGCAGCGCAGGAAGTGCCGGAGGAAAAAATTCTTATAATCTACGACAGGGCAGTGCTGGACGATAAGGCTTATATTAGTGACGCCCAGTTTGAAAAGACTCTCGCCCACTTCGGCAAGACCGAACAGCAGCTCATTGCAGGTTATGACGCGGTGCTGCACCTTGTGACCTGCGCCAAGGGTGCGGAATACGCCTATAATTTTGGCAATGCCGCCCGCTATGAGAGCGTTGAGGACGCGAGAGCCCTGGATGACAGGACGCTGAGGGCATGGAGCACTCATCCCAATGTGCATATCATCGACAACTCCGAAGACTTTGAGGACAAGATAAACCGGGGCATTGCCGCCATATACTCCCTTGTGGGGCAGAGCGCGCCGGAAGATGAAAAACGCAAGTTCCTCATAGCCATGCCCGATGCGGCTGCGCTTGTGAAAGATTGCGGCGCCGTGGCTGTTGAAATGATGCAAAATTACCTCGTCTCTACCAAACCCAATACCGTCCGGCGTATCCGTCAGCAGCGCAGCGGCATGGATTATCTCTACTTCTACACGGAAAAACGCAGCGGCGAGGACGGAAAGCACTGGGTCACAGAGCGGCCCATTTCCCAGAAAGAGTACATTGCCTATCTTATGGAAAGCGACATCCTAATGCACCCGGTGCGCAAGACCAAGTACCGCTTCAATTTTGATGACAGGCGCATGGAGATAGATATTTATCCTTTCTCAAATGACAAGGCCATACTCTTTGTCTACGGCAAGGACAGATCGCAGTTGAGACTGCCCGAGGGTCTTGAGCTTATAAAGGAAGTCACCGGACTTGCCGAATATAAAAACAGTTCCCTCGCCAGAGAGCAGAAGCTGTGATAATCCAAAAAACACAGGGCTTGTTGCTTCATTTCGCAACAAGCCCTTTAGTTACGCAAAAATTCAAATCCTATTCTATCGTGCTCAAATACAAATTTTGCAGCACGCTCTGTGTTTTTATTCTCTGTACAATTCTCTCAGCACGCCGATGATGACAAAGCGGTGGGAGTCCTCCATATAGCAGGTGGAAAAGGTCACCAGACTGTCCTCTGTGGTGGGAACAATGCCGGTATTGATGTAGGAATAGTTAACTATATCGTCTATGAGCTTTACGGGGTTGCCCTCAGTGCGGGGGAACTGGAAAACCGCCGTGTCCACATTGGTGAGAAATGAGGCGCAAATCTCCACCTTGTAGTCCTTCTCCGGGGTCATGATGTAGAGCACCGGGTGGGTATCGTAAAAGGGCTGGGCGCTGTATTCGTCCATGTAGCCGAACATTGCCCCGTCCTTCATGTTGTGTCCATACAGAAGCGTGTTCCATTCCTCAAAGGGCTGAGCGTTGCGGTAGTCGGCAAAGATAGTGCCGTTTTCGTTCTGGGAACCATTGAAAAGATGGTCAAGATAGTATTCGTTGTCATTATCCCGGCGGACGATGGGATAGTTTATGGGCGTACCCTCAAGGTATATCCAGCCGATGGTGTCCTTATTCTGGGCTTTGAGTGTGTCAAAGTCTATTTTCACGGGTGCCATTTCCGGCTTGGGTGTAGGTTCAGGAGTGGGTTCGGAGGTAGGAGTTGAAGTGGGTTCAGGGGTAGGTTCTGGCGTGGCGGATGGCGTGGGTGCGGGTGTTGAAGTGGGCAAGGGAGTGGGATTTTCCTCTGCGCTCTGTACCGCCTGAGAGACGATTTCATCGTTGAGCCTTTTGTTCTCCACGCCCCAGAAGATATGCCGCGCCATAAGGAAGACGAAAACAGCCGCAAGAGCAAGAGAGGTGAAGTGGATTACAGGGCGCAGTACGCTGCGCTTTTTCTTTTTGCCCTTTGCGGGGGTATATTCATCCCCATATGTATACGCAGAACGGCGATAGTCCTCACGGCCCCTTGTCCGGCGGGAGGATAGCGTATATTCACTTTGCTCGTGTTTTCCTCGATAGGCCATGGTTTTGTCTCCGTTGTTTTATTGTCTTTTGTCGTGCCTCTCCCTCTGGGAGAGGTGCCGCCGCAGGCAGCGGAGAGGGCTGCGGCGCTTAGCAAACGCCTGCATACGCGGGGGTCATACTTTCTTGTATTGACAAGAAAGTATGCAAAGAAACAAATCAAGAGGGGGAAGATTTCGCTTTCTTCCCCCTCTTGATAATCTCCCCTATTTGAAACGACCAAAGAGGGTGTGCCCTCTTTGGATTCTCCCCCAGGTGGGCGGAAGATTGTATGTGTT
>JAFQFH010000022.1 GCA_017398685.1 Oscillospiraceae bacterium | reverse complement strand
TACATTAACGTCAATCATATTCTACCTCCTCAGTTCTACCAGTCAGGCAAAGAGTTTTCACGAAAATTCCAGTTTGATTTTGGATATATTTTATCAAATACACACTTGCGTTTCAACCTTTGCCAGTGCAATAGATAGCAAGAAAAGTAACACATTTTCTGCCAAGTCTATTTCAGACTATTTGAAATCAGAGCGACGTTCACTTGACAAAGAAACTGTTTACAGTTACTTGGAAAAATTGGAAAAGGCGTATCTGTTACACCGCTGTTCTCGCTATGATCTGCAAGGAAATTCTGAAAACACAGGAAAAGTTTTATTTGGCAGATACTTCTTTGCGGTACTGTGTATTAGGATATAACCCTGACACAGTTGCTGCATCTCTTGAGAATGTTGTTTATTTGGAATTGTGTCGCCGCGGCTATACCGTCCATATCGGAAAACAGTTAGACAACGAAATTGATTTTGTCGCAACGCGGCAGAATGACAAGCTATATGTACAAGTCACCCAGCGTATCGACTCTGAAAAAACTGAGAAACGGGAATATGATCGTTTGTTGGAGATTAGAGATAATTATCCCAAATACGTCCTCCGTACAGATGAATTTGCCGGTGGAAACTATGAAGGAATCAAAACAATGCATGTTGCTGATTTTCTTTTGAGTTCTGAATACTAATTGTGGTACTGCATATAATGAATATGAATTAGCGTTAATTAATTGGACAAAAAAACAAGCAGAAAAAGAAAACCGCGATTTAAGTACGATTGAGTATAAATTGGATAAAGGCGCAAATCCTTTGTTCTATCAACGTACTACGCTGTTCTAAATTATGATGTGTGATTTATGATGCGAACACGGTGGACAGCACCGTAATCGCATCCCCAAAGCAAACCTGTGATGCGAACCGTCCGGTAGGCATATGAGTTGCACCGCACAAATTTATGCCCATATCATCAAAAGGCAAGGACAAGCTGTTCAGCAGCTCTCCTTGCCTTTCTTTCGGCTGACTTATTCGTACATTTCCCTTTCTTTTTCTATATTTTATCTGCCTTTTACGACACTATTTCAGGGGCACATTTCTTTCACCTCCGGGAGAGCGTACGGTTCGCATCCGTAAGGTCGTCGGTTCGATCCCGATTAGGTCCACCACGTCAGAGCTGATTTTGCTCTGCTTAAAAACACAGGTTTCGTAAGAGCCTGTGTTTTTTCATCTGAGCTCCATCGCTCTTCCTTTCCACCTCGAACCTGCTTCGCTGGGCTTCGAGGTGGTTTTACTATTTTTGCAGAACTTTTTTAGTGCATCCTTTTTTGCATGCGAACCGTATGCCTGTTTTTTTACCTGACTGAGAAATACTTGAAATCATCAAAAGAAACATTGAACTCTATATCCAGATTATAGTCCTTGTGAACATACACAGCCTTGACAAAATATGAGATAAACATCTTCTTCGTTTCTATTGAGCATTGGTCATAAACATCTGCCCAAGAGCTTAAATTAACCTAATGTGGATTTCTCTTTTATTTCACTAATAATAGTTACCTCCTGTCTGAGGAATTAAATCCCACCATGAGACGAATTTACTTTTTCTCTTGACTTTCTTCGGCCGACTGCATATACTTATATTAGCATAATTATGTACCGAATTTTGCTAAAGGAGCTGAGCCTATGCCCTCTATTCGCCCGGTATCGGATTTAAGAAATCATTTTGCAGAAATCACCAAAGAGGTTCAGGAGAGCAGGGAGCCTGTTTTTCTTACCAAAAATGGTGTTGGGTCTATTGTTGTAATGAGCATGGATTGCTATGAGGAAAACCGCTACGAAAGCATGGTTTATGATAAACTCCGTGAAGCTGAGATACAGGCAGCAAGCACCACGGAAAGAATCGGCCACGATGAGCTTATGGCAAAGGCTCGTCAAAGAATAGCCGCAGCGGAGGAAAAACGCCGTGCATAAGGTTGTGTATCTGCCTTTAGCAGAGGCAGATATTCTGGAAGCGGTTGATTATATTGCTTTCAATCTGGATTCGCCATCTGCTGCAGAGGATCTGTTATCAGAACTAGACAAGACAGTTAAGCTTATCGCTGAGTTCCCATATGCCTTTGAACTGTACTGGACAGACAGACCAATGAAGGACGAAATCAGAAAAGTCAGTATAAAGAATTATGTGCTTTACTATGCTGTATTTCATGATACGGTTGAGATACGGCGCTTCCTGCACGGCAGGAGAGATAGAAGCAGACCAAGTATTATTGAAAAGTAAATATAAGAAAAATGTCTCACAGTATTATCTTCGGAGATGCAAACACAGTGGATGTCACCGTAATCGCATCCCAGAAATCCAACGGCTATGCGAACGGCTCGACAGGCACGTGAGTTACGCCACACAAATTTATATCCACATCAAACAAGGCAAGGACAAGCCGTTCTGCGGCTGTCCTTGCCTTGTTTCAGACTGAGCTATCTGCGTATGTTCCGCCTTCAATGCTACGCGGCTGAAATGTCACACCGCATAACTGGCCTTTCCTTCTTCATCCGTCAGCCTGCGTATCTTTCCCCGGGCAAGCAGGTACTCGATGTGCGCCAGTGTTTCCAGAAAGGCAAAATTTTTCTGTGCCGGGGGAAATTCCGCCCAGCTTCTGGCCCGGATGCGCCAGCTCATCATGCCGGCCATGTCGTAGGCGCGGATGCCCGGATTTTCCCGGATTATCCGCTCGGTTTCCGCAAGGCGGCGCTGATGGTGCGCTATAAGCTCCTGCGCACGCTCACGCATGGTTTTGCTGCCGGTGGTCCTGTGAGCAGGCAGGCAGATGTCCACATCCAGCTCCATTATTTTGCCCAGACTTTCAATGTACTGCCCCACTGGGTCTTCAAAACCGGCCCATACGGTTATGTTGGGGCTTATGTCAAAGAGAATATGATCGGAGGAGAAGAGTATCTTCTCCTTTTTTGCATACAGACACATCTGCCCCGGTGTGTGCCCCGGCACATGGATGCACTCAAGCTCATAGCCGCCGTAGGAGAGCACATCCCCGTCTGCCACGCCTACAGCGTCAAAAAGCTTTGGCGCATAGAGCATACCCGGGTTGCTGTCAACGACCTGCTGGATAAGCTCATGGGGCATGCCTTCAACTTCAAAAAGCTCCATGCGCTTTGCCCAGCGGGACTTGTTCATCCTCGCCTTGTCGATCTCGCCCATAAGCACCCGGCAACCCATCTCGCTGAGCACTGCCGCGTTGCCGGTATGGTCGGAGTGCAGATGTGTGAGGAAAATGTCCGTCAGCTCCGGTCGGAGGCCAAGCTCATCCATGCCCTGCAAAAGCGCGTCCAGACAGGGCTTTTGATTAAAGCCCGTGTCCATCAAAAGACTGCGCTGTCCCTCATAGCCCCGGATAACATAGCAGTTGAGCCACTTCAGCGGATTATCCGGCAGGGGAATGGGGAAACAATATATATTTTCAGCTATTCTTTTCACTGTGCTCTCGTGCATATGCCACCTCGGAACAAGGAATAAAATGCCATCTTTCTTTGTATATACCAGCGCCAATATACTAGCACAAAGCCGAGGATATTTCCACAATTGAAAGCGGAAAACGAGAACAAAAGGCTGAAATAATTCCGTTACCGCAATTATTTGTCAATAAATGTATTTTTTTGGATGGGTTTTTGTAAACACATTGACATCCGGATATTTCTGAGTATAATGTAGAATGTTATATTATTTTCGGTTCAGTTTATGATTAGCTCCCGCGCACCTTTATCCGGCGGGAGACGACAGGAGGACACGTATGAAATTGAGTGTTTCTAAGAGATTAGCCGCACTGCTTCTGGCAGTGATGATGCTGCTGTCCATGCTGCCCTTTGCTTTTGCAGAGGATATGGGCGGCGAGCAGCCCCCGACCGGGAACGAGGATGAAATCAACCTTCTCAGTGAGGGCGGGTGCACCCACGTAGCCGGTAATACCGTGAACACCGCTACCTGTGTTGCCGAGGGTACCATCACCGTGTACTGCGGCGTTGAAGGCTGCGGCGCGGTCATCAGCAGCGAGGCTGTTGCCGCTACCGGACACACCCCCGGTGATGCTGTCAGCACTGCCACCTGCACCACCGACGGCGTCAAAACCGTAAGCTGCACCGTCTGCGGCGAAACTCTCAGCACTGAAACCATCCCCGCCGGTCACAGCTACGTGGAGAGCATTACCACTGCTGCTACCTGCACTACCGAAGGTGTTAAGACATTCACCTGCTCCGCCTGTGGTGATACATATACCGATGTCATCTCCGCGACAGATCACAGCTGCGATGTAGTGTGCACCTCCACCTGCACCGAGGCAGGTTTCGATGTGTATACCTGCACGGTGGAGGGCTGCGGCTTTGAGGAGAAAGTCCCTGCCGATCCTATCGGCCACAGCTACGGTGAGGGCATTATTGACACTGCCGCAAACTGCACCACTGACGGCAGCAGGACATTTACCTGTTCCAACTGCGGCGATACTTATACCGAGACTATCCCCGCCGGTCACAAGTACGACGAGGGTACTGCCACCACAGCTGCTACATGTACCACCGAGGGTGTTAAGACCTATACCTGCACCGTCTGCGGCGATAGCAGCAAAACCGAGGTCATCCCCGCAGGACATAATTTCGTGGATGGTATCTGCACTGTCTGCGGTGAGGCAGAGCCTGTGCCCTGCTCCTATCGTCCCGATTGCGCCGCCGAGGAGCATACTGCTGAGTGCATCAAGGGCAATGTGGACAAGGCCACCGTGCTTTTTGACGCACTTCTCAGCAAGCTTGCCCTTAGCGACACTATCACTGACGAAGTCAGAGAAAGCGTATACCTCCAGATGTACAGTATTTGCGGGCTGGAGGACAACTACCGCGCAGCATGGGCCTCCAAGCCGGAGTTTGCAGAGTATCAGACTTCCGTATGGAATGTTATCGTTGATAAGCTCAATCTGCTTGTCAATGATCTTCCCGCCGCTGACAGCATCACCGGAGAAAACTTTGACATCGTCAAAGCACAGTATGACAAGCTCATGCTTCTGCAAGAGGCCTACCGTCAATATTGGTACATGCAGGATCGAGAGCCGGACTTTTATAATCTCCTCATGGCCAACGCAAACTTTAGTGCGATTTCCGAGGTCATTGCCCGCGGCGCACCGGTGACGGAAACCGGTGTCGAAAATGTTGCCAAAATCGGCGAAACTGGATACGCAACTCTCAGCGAAGCCCTTGCTGCCGCCAACAGTATGAGCGGCGACGTTACTCTTACCATTCTGGGTAAAGCCGTGTACGACGCTGCTTCTCCCGACTTGAACGGTGCCTATAACAGCATCAACTTTGTCGGCGAGGGTGAGTCCGCTGAAATCTGGATTAACCGCAACGGCACCAATGGCTACATAAGCGGTGGCCTTTCCGGCAATGACTGCGCCGTAACATTCAGCAATCTCAAACTTAGCAAAGTTGCAGGGGCCTTTGCCGACGATGCAGGCTTCATGAATGTGGCCTTCACTGTTTACAGAGTAGGCTCTGTCAATTATAACAACTGCACCTTCCCCAACGGTGCATGCGCTGCCGGTTGCCCCACTACTTATACTGGCTGTAACTTCAATAAGTCCCACGAAAACTATCCTCTCTGGGCCTACGGCGCAGATGTTACTGTTGATACCTGTGTCTTTAACGGCAACCGTGGCATCAAAATGTATGATGAAAATAAGGGACTGAATAATACCACGGCACTGACTGTCAAAAATTCTAACTTCTCCGCACTTGGAAATACCAGTGATGGCGCAGGTCAAAAGCCCGCTATCGTTCTCACCTATGGTGAAAGCGTCACCCTCTCCGGTAACACCTACTCAGGTACCGGTGTGTTCGAATTGGACATGGACGGTGCCCCCAACGGCACACCTGTCAGCTCTGACGTTCCCGTTACCTGCGTAAACGACGATGGCGCATGCGGCGTTATGGTCGGCGGAAAGATTTACACTACCGTTACTCAGGCGGCTGCAGTCGCCCAGCCCGGCGATACTGTAACCCTGCTGCACAACAGTTCCGAAACTGTTCCACTGAAAGACGGTGTTTTTCTTGATAAAAATGGTTTCACTGCGGACAATGTTACCGCCTCTGCTTCACCTGTAGCAAAGATAAATGGCACTCCTTACGAAACTCTCCAACAGGCTATTGCAGCAGCTCAGAACGGCGATATCATCGAACTGCTCAGTGATGTTGAGCTTACTTCCACCCTTGATGTAAGCTACCCTAATGATGACATTACAAAGATAGGTATTACCATCAACGGCAACAATCACTCCATCAAGGCCATCGGCAATACATGGACTTCCAGTAACTGGTTAGCTGACATCGCATGGAATGTCACCATCAACAACCTTACCTTTGACGGCGGCAGCACCGACGACACCCCCGGCTGTAGAGGCGTCCAGTTCTACACCAGCAAAAGCAGTCTCAATAATGTTACATTCCAGAACTTCAACGCCAAAGCCTGGAGTGGTGCCACCGACTTTGTCCTCCATGCCAATGCCTCCGATGTTACTCTCAACGGCGTCAGCCTTATAAATTGCAGGTTGGGTCATATCATCATTGATATGGGCAGCAACACCGGCAAGACCGAAAGTGTTGTAGATGCTGATACCGCAGTACCCGGCGCAACCGTCATACTTAATAATCCCGCAGCCAAGCTCTCCGCTGATGAGGGCAGTTTTGTTGATGTCATTATGGGCACCGACGGCAGCCTGAAAGGGCATGAACTGGTGTACAAGAATGGCATATATGCGCCGATGATAAAGCCCGTGGCTCAGGTGGGAGAGGATAAGTTTGAAACTCTCGAAGCAGCTATTGCAGCAGCCAACGGCGGCACTGTTACCTTGCTTGATAATATTGCTCTCACCGAGGGCGTTACCATCCCTGCCGGAAGCACTGTCACCCTTGAGCTGAACGGCAAGACAATATCCTATAATCCAGATAAAGCCGGCACAACGGATTTGATTAAAAACAATGGCGATTTGACCATACAGGACGACATAGTTGGTAACGGCAAGATAACCACACACACCGATAGTTTCTCGGAGAACAACAGCTACGCTAACAACACCATTTCAAACTATGGTGTATTGACCGTCATCAGCGGCACAATAGAAAACACCTCAAACGGTGGTGCATGCTATGCTATTGATAACCGCGAAGGTGCAACGCTGTATGTCAAAGGCGGTAATATCACAGCAACCAGAACCGCACTTCGTATGGCATCTTTCAATGACGCTGCGCCTAACCGCGTAACAATTACAGCAGGAAATATTACAGCAAATCGCGCAATAGACGTTCAGATACAAAACGCCGGCAATTCTGCACCTGAATACACGTTGAGCATTTCCGGCGGTTTTGTGACCTCCACCGATAAGACCTATAATCTTGGCGTTTATGTCAATGGTTATGGACCGAGCGGATCAAACGTCAAGCTGAGTATTTCCGGAGATACTGTTATTAATGGCAATGTGGCTCTCAATAATGTTACTAATACAATGGCTAAAAATGCTGTCTCCATTACCGGCGGCACCATAAACGGAGAATATGGTATTTTCAGCTACGATGATGGAACGGATAACGATGGTAATGTTGTTGATGAAGCAGAAGCCGCCCGTGCAAATGCTGCTATCTCCATCACCGGCGGTACTTTTATAACTAACTATAGCGAAACATATGCAAAAGACGACGGTTATGAGTTCAAGGCCAACGACAACGGTACTTATTCTCCTGAACCTGATTCATCACAGGTCGCAAAAATCGGAACTTCACTCTTCAAATCTCTTTCCGCAGCGGTCGCCGCAGCAAACCCCGGCGATACCATCGAGCTGCTCGGTGATGTTGAGGAGACAGATACAATCGGCATTACGATAAACAAGCCTATCACTATCAACGGCAACGGACATACGCTTACTCATAAAAGTAGTGACGCAACAAATGGTCGAGCCATCAATGTCAACACCGAAGGAACAGTAGTAATCAACCAGCTCACTGTAAATACCAATAGTGAGAGAGCCATCAATGTTATTCAGAAGCCGGTTGACTTGATGCTGACAAATGTCACCGCTAATGCAAAATATGCGGTCAATGTGGCCGCATCGGGTAGTGGCTGTCGCATCGCTGTCAACAACTGTGACCTTAGCGGCTATGCTGCAATAAACACTAATGCAGCATGCGAGGTCGAAGTGACTGATTCCAGGCTTACTGGTTCAAACGTCTATTCCAAAGGAAGCGAAAATACCTTCGCCGCAATTGTTGCATCCGGCACTGGGGCAAATATAACCGTAAGCGGCAATTCAACTGTCACCGCTACCAGTGGTCAAGACTATGCCTCCGAGTATTTGGGCCTTATTCAGTACCCGGCAAGTTTGAACAGTACACTCATCAGTTTTGCAGATACAGTCACAAAGAACAAAGTCAATCCAAGCGATCCTGATGTATTTAATCCCGTAGCATACATAATCATCAGTGAAGGCGAATTTGAAAACTTTGACACTCTGAGCGAAGCCATAAGCAAAGCTGAAAGTGGACCTGTACAGCTTTACACAAATATTGTGCTGACCGAAAACCTTGTTATTACCAAGAATGTCAGCATTGAGCCCAATGGCTGCACTATCAGCTCCCCCGACCCCAACGGCGGCAAGATAGTGATTGACAATGATAACGCTGTTCTCACAATCGAAGGCGAAAATTACAATGAGAACGATCTGAAAGCGTACCGTCAGCTGGCCCCAGGTATGTGTGTAAGTCTGGGAAGCATTGAGATACGCAAAAACCACACCGGCGGCACCGCCACCTGCTATGCCAAGGCCGAATGTACAAGAAACGGCTGCGGCGAGGAATACGGCGAGCTTGACGACAACAACCACTCCTTCACCTACACAGCCAAGGACAACGTTATCACCGAAACCTGCACCAACGGCTGCGACCATAAGGAGACCGCATCACTTGTTGAGAAAAAGCCCGGTTCGACCTACGTTTACAACGGCAGTGAAATCGAGCCTCTGACAATTGCCTACTCCAAGGGCTGGCAGGGCGGCAACCTGGATTCCACCCTTACATACGCCGACAATAAAGACATTGGCACTGCCAAGGGTACTATCACCAAGACCTATGACACCGATAAGACTGCCACTGCCTTCGCTGAGTTCCAGATAAGCGCCATTACCTACACCGCAACTCCCAACAATCTCCGCTATGTGCGCGGCAGCGGCTACCCTCTGTCCTTCACCACCAATGTACCCTACACTGCGGCAAATACTCTCAACAGCCTTACTATTTTCCGCGCCAACGGTACTCTCGTGATGAATGTTCCCCTTGATCCCAACTATGTGGTGCTCTCTTCAAGCCCCAACGGAATGACGGTCATCACCCTCTCCGCCGCTGTGATGAACAGCCTTGAGGCGCTCAATTACGAGCTTTTGGCTGAGTTTGCATACGGCGCGGCCAGAACTCCCTTCCGCGTTCTGCTGCCCTTCATCTTCCCCATGACCGGCGATGAAGCCAATGCCCTGCTGATGGCTGCTATCTCCCTCGTGGCTATTGGCGGCGCGGCTGCAATTGTCATCACCATGAAGAAAAAGCAACCCAGATACAAAGGCCGCCACTGAGGATTAAATTAATCAAGCTAAAAGGGACTTGTTGCAAAATAAAGCAACAAGTCCCTTAGTTATTCATAAATCCTCATCCCGTGGCCGTAGGGGCGGATATTATCCGCCCGCGGGCGACTGATAGTCGCCCCTACGAGTTCTATCGTGCTAAAATGTAGATTTTGAAACAGGCTTCTTTTGTCCTTTCCGCCGCCTGCTTTTTCACTCAGGCTATTACCAGTCTGCCAAAGAACTCCGGCCTGTGGAAATCCGGCGCGGGGGTGTCAATGTAATTCCATGAAGCAAAGTGGGGGCTGGGGGTCAGATCCCCGCAAGAGTAGAAGTTGCCCGTGAAAGAAAGCCCGCTTTCGGGCTTTACTCCCCAAATGGCCTCAACCGCAGCGCATGGAACCACAAATACCATCTCCCAGCCGTTTTCAAGCAGCTTTGGCTGTGTTTTGGGCATGGGAATAGCCATGTCCTTCAAAAACCTCCTGCCGTGGCGCTCAGTGCCCAAAGAGGCCCGGAGCGCACCGTTGGCATTGGATTCGAGGTTTACATAATTTTTGCCATCAAAGGACAAAAAGCACTCAAGGCAGCTGTCCTGCCATACGGCGGAGTCAGGCTCGGTATTCTCCGCGCGGCTGGGTAGGGCTGCGCTCTCAAGGCGGAAGTACAGGGCATCGCCCTCTACAAAAAGGGCCTGCACGCTTGCGGCGGGGGCGGGGTTGGGGGACCATGTGCACTGGTCTATGCTCTGCTTTTCGGCCTTTGTCCAGTCGAGGTTTGCAACGGTGGGGATAATGTATTCTTTCATTTGTATTCTCCTTATCAGATATTTCAGAAAAGTTCCGAGGCTGTGATATTCTCAAGGCTGCGAAGGCTTTTTGCAATGCTCTCACGGAGCAATACAAGCGCCTCTTCGGGGGAAAAAATATGCTGGCTGCTGCCCTTTACCGGCTCCGCTCTGGCGGCGCGGCTTTGTACTTCGCTGCGGCAGCTGTTGGGAGAGACACCGAAGTGCTCAAAGAACATGCGGTTGAAATAGCGCACATCCGAAAAACCGCTGCTGACGCTTATATCCAGAATGGTTCTGTCCGTATTTTCAAGGAGCATACAGGCGTAATCGAAACGGGTCTGGTTGAGATATTCCTGAAAGGTTATACCCATGGTATCCTTGAAAAAGTGGGAAAGATAGCTGAGAGACAGCTTTTCACGCTGGGCGATCTCGCTTAAAAGCAGTTTACGTTTGAAGTTTCGCTCAATATAATCGGTGATGGCAAATATCCGCTCTGCCCGCTGGCGGGTGGAAGCCGAGTCCTCCCCGCTGAGCACATACCATGGCACATGCTCCGTAAGCTGCTGCAAAAGTATGGACACAAGGCTAAGACAGCGAAACTCAAAATTCCCGTCCCGACTCAGGTAGGATTGGGCAAGCTGCACGCATATGGCGGACAAAAGCTCAAACACAAGGGGCTTATCCCTGAGAGCTTCGCTCAGCGAGCTGCCGCACTCAAAGCGGATTCCGGCAGCGTCTGGGAAAAACTGCTCACCCAGCTGGGGAGAAATCTGAACAGCGAGGATGATGGCGCTGCCTGCTTCCGATGTAAATTCATGGGGCTCCATGGGGTTTATAAGGTAAATGTCTCCCTTTTCAAGTCGCTTGGGGCGGTGGTCAGTGCTGAGGACGGTGCTGCCGTCTATGATAAGCCCCAGCTCAAGGTCCGAGTGCAGGTGGATGCTGCGCTCAGCCATACGCACAAGAAACACGTTTATAAGATTAAGCTGTGAATGGGGCACAAGCTCAAATTCTCTTTCCACCGCGTCACCTCCAAATAATCCTTTACACAAAACAGTATATTATCCCTGTCAGCCCGTGTCAACACAATCCTCTCCGGGAAAATAAACTTGACATCCGGGGATAATCCCTGTAATTTGGCACTTTTATTGCGGCATATAAATGCCTCGCAAAATATACAAACGAGCAGCGCATAAATTGTTCAACTATACAAAAGCAAATAAATCGCTTTTTGGCAGTAAAATTGTGCAAGAAGGCGTACAGATAAAAGGGTACAATCCACATAAGCTAAAAGCCAAATTTTATTTATTAAGGAGAAATATCATGTCTGCCTTTAAATTTTCCGTAGGCCCTTGGAACGTCCACGCCGGTGCCGACTCTTACGGCCCCGCCACCAGAAATGAGATAGACCTTGAAACCAAGTTCGCCAAGTTCGCCGAGATCGGCTTCTCCGCCGTCCAGTTCCATGATGACGACGCTGTTCCCGATATGAACAACATGACTGACGAGGAAATCAAGGAGTATGCCCGCGGCGTCAAGAAGCTTTTGGACAAGTACGGCCTTGCCGCTGAGTTTGTCGCTCCCAGACTGTGGATGGATCCCCACACCGCTGACGGCGGCTTCATGAGCTCCCGCAAGGAAGACCGCGACTACGCCATGTGGAGAGCCTACCGCTCCATCGACATTGCCCGCGAGCTTGGCTGTGACCTTATCGTGCTGTGGCTTGCCCGCGAAGGCACTCTCTGCGCCGAGAGCAAGAGCCCTGTCTGGGCTACCAAGCAGCTGGTAGAGGCCATCAACAAGATGCTTGAGTACGATTCCACCATCCGCATCTGCATTGAGCCCAAGCCCAATGAGCCCATTGACCGTTCCATCTGCGGCACCATCGGCCACGTTATGGCCATCTCCGCCGCCACCATCGACCCCAAGCGCGTCGGCGGCAACCTTGAGTCTGCCCACGCAATTCTGGCCGGCCTCGACCCCGCACACGAGATTGGCTTCGCTCTGGCCTTTGACAAGCTCTTCACCGTCCACCTCAACGACCAGAACTCCATCCGCTACGACCAGGACAAGTCCTTCGGCGTTGAGAACATCCGCGCAGCCTTCAATCAGGTAAAGGTTCTGGTTGAAAATAACTACGGCAGCAAGGGTGAGTATGTTGGTCTGGACGTCAAGGCCATGCGCACCACCTCCGATGAGGACAGCTATGAGCACCTCAAGAACAGCCTTGACATCTTCAAGGCCTTGGAGGAGAAGGTCGCCCGCTATGACTATGAGTACGCCAACAAGCTCATTGAAGAGCGCAAGTTTGAGCAGCTTGAGATGTACACCATGAACCTTATAATGGGTTTGGTGTGATATAATACCCTATGACTTCGGGCACGCCTCCGGGCGTGCCCTTCTCCGCAGGAGGCTTTGATGAAAAAGATTATTACCGCAGGGCATATCTGCATAGATATAACCCCTGTTTTTCCCGCAGGCAGGGATTACGGCACAATTGCCGAGCTTCTGGTGCCGGGCAAGCTTATCAATATGGAAGCCGCCGATGTGCACACCGGCGGCAGCGTTGCCAATGTGGGCCTTGCGCTGAAAAAGCTGGGCTGTGATGTGCGTCTTATGGGTAAGGTGGGCAATGATGCCTTCGCCGCCATGATCGAGGGCATACTGGCAAAGCACGGCGTGGGCGGACTGCTGGTGGATGAGCACAGCTCCACTTCCTATTCCGTGGTGCTGGCAGTACCGGGGATCGACCGTGTATTTCTCCATAACCCCGGCGCAAACGACAGCTTTTCCAATGACGATATTCCGGATGAGGTGCTGGATGGCGCGGCGCTGTTCCATTTCGGCTATCCCCCCATAATGCGCAGAATGTTTGAAAACGACGGGGAGGAGCTTGAGGCCATATTCCGCCGCGTGAAGTCCAGAGGTATTGCCACGAGCCTTGACCTTGCGGCAGTTGACCCGGACTCTGCCGCAGGCAGAGCCGATTGGGAGAAGATACTCTCCCGCGTGCTGCCCCATGTGGACTTCTTTGTGCCCAGCTTTGAGGAGCTTTGCTTCATGCTGGACAGGCCACGTTACGATATGCTATGCAGCAAGGGCGGGGACATGACCGAGAACCTGGATATTGATAAACACGTTAAGCCCCTTGCCGACAGGCTTATGGCTATGGGCGCAAAGGTGCTGCTTATAAAGTGCGGCACCAGCGGCATCTACTATCGCACCGCAGACGAAGCGCAGCTTTGCCGGGTGGGTGAGCGTCTGGAGCTTGACTGTGCTGCCTGGGCGGACAAGGAGGGCCACGAAAAGTGCTTTGTGCCGGAGATCGTGCGCTCTGCCACCGGCGCGGGCGACACAAGTATCGCTGCATTCCTGACCGCCGTCATGCAGGGCAGAGGCCCGAAAGAGAGCGTTACGCTGGCCTGTGCCGAGGGTGCCTGCTGCGTCACCGCCTATGACGCACTGGGCGGCCTTAAAGGGCTTGATGAGCTTGAAGGGCTTATCGGCACATGGGAAAGAAAGTGAGGATTTACCATGCTTGTTACAATGAATGATGTGCTGCTCCCTGCCAAGGAGGGGCGCTATTGCGTAGGATTTTTCAATGCGGTGAACGTTGAGATGGCAAGAGCTGTCATTGAGACGGCTGAGGAGCTGTGCGCCCCGGTTATGGTGGGTACTGCGGAGATACTGCTTTGCGCCAATCCCCTTGAGCGTGTGGCGGAGTATCTTATTCCCATGGCAAAAAAGGCCAGCGTGCCCGTGTGCGTACACTATGACCACGCCCTGACCTTTGAAAAGTGCATGGAGGCTTTGAAGCTGGGCTTCAGCTCCGTGATGTACGACTGCTCCACTGAGGACTATGAGACAAATCTTGAAAAGGTGCGGGAAGTCGTGAAAATCTGTCACGCCATGGGCGTCACCGTTGAAGGTGAGTTGGGTCACGTGGGCGACAATGAGGGCGCGGGCAGACTTGAAAACCCCAGCGACTATTTCACAGACCCCGTAATGGCGGCAGATTTTGTGAAGCGTACAGGGATAGACTCTCTGGCTGTTGCCGTAGGCAACGCCCACGGTGACTATAAGTTCCCGCCCAAGCTGGACTTTGAGCGCATTGAGACTATCGCCAAGAGCACCGGGCTTCCCCTTGTGCTCCACGGCGGCAGCGGCCTTTCCGATGACGACTTCCGCATAGCCATTGAAAAGGGCATCTGTAAGGTGAATATCTTCACCGACATCGACAAGGCGGGCAAGGCCGGTATAGAAGAGGGCCTGAAAAACGGCGCAAAGAGCATGATGGGCCTTATCCCATACGAGATTGAGGCCATGAAGAAGGTCGTTGCCAACAAGATAGAGCTTTTCGGCTCTGTGGGCAAGGCATGAAGATGACATAAGAAAAAGCGTGCTGCAAGATTTTGCAGCACGCTTTTGTTGGTTTTTCTTTACTTGTCCAGATAGGTCTTGACAAGCTCAGCCATAAGCTCGTCTCTGTCAATACGGCAGATGAGCGTACGGGCATTGTTGTAGTTTGTGATGTAGGTAGGATCCTCTGAAAGAATATAGCCCACTATCTGGTTTATAGGATTGTAACCCTTAACCATGAGGGAGTTATACACAGAGGATAAGATCTCTTTCATCTCCGCCTTGCTGTCCAGCGCCGCGAATTTCCTTGTTGCATCTTCCATGCTGCCCCTCCTGTTTTAAATATTCTTGGGCTTATTATAGCAGATTACGCCGTCAAGTAAAGTCAAAAAAGCAAGAATAAATGAAAAATTTTTGCAGTTATCCGGCGGCTTTTTTCGGCAAAATCAACGGATGACAGCGCTGTACTGCTTCTCAAGGGCCTCCAGAACGGCCTTTACTGTACCCTCGGCGTGCTCGTCGGTAAGAGTCTGATCCTCGGCGCGCATGGTCAGGGAGAAGGCCACGGACTTTTTGCCCTCAGCCACACGCTCACCGGTGTACACGTCAAAGAGAGTGCAGTCAGTGAGATACACGCCGCCATTTTCAAGGATGCAGTCCTTGAGCTCGCCCACGGGGATGGCGCTGTCGCATACAACGGCAATGTCACGGGTGGTGGCGGGGAAGCGGGGCAGAGGCTTGTATACGGGAATACCGCCCTTGACGGAGAAGAGAGCCTCAAAGCTCAGCTCAGCACAGTAGACTTCAGCATCCACGCCGTAGTTTTTGGCCACCTCGGGGTGTATCTGGCCCATAACACCGATATAGCTGCCGTCCACATAGACCTTGGCGCAGCGGCCGGGGTGGTAGGAGGCGTTTTCGCGCTCGGCCACAAACTTTGCGTTCTTTGCACCCAGCTGTGCAATAAGCTCTTCAACCCAGCCCTTGAGCACGAAGAAGTCCACACCGTTGCCGTAAGCGCCGATGGATACTATTTTGGGCTCGTCAGCCAGACCGTCCTCGCGCTTGAGATAGATGCGGCCTATCTCGTAGAGAGCGGCGGCCTTGTTGCGGTAGCTGTAGTTGCGGGAGATAATCTCCAGCATGGAGGGGAGAATGGTGGTGCGCATGATGGAGGTATCCTCACCCAGAGGATTGAGTATACGAAGGCTGTCGCGCAGGGGAGAGTCTGCGGGCATTCTTATCTTGTCATAGTAGGTGGGGCTTATGAAGGAGTAGGTGATTATCTCGTCCATACCCATGCTGCGGCAGGCAAGACCTATTTCACGCTCGCACTGCTGTACATCGGTGAAGCCGCCGCAGGTGCTTATTGCACCGGTGAACTCCACGGGGATCTCATTGTAGCCGTAGAAGCGGGCAACTTCCTCAGCAATGTCAGAGTAGTGCTCCACATCGCCGCGCCAGGAGGGAACATAGATGGTGTCACCCTCAAGGGTGAAGCCCAGCTGAGTGAGAATATCGCGCATGGTCTCCTCAGCAATATCGGTACCCAGAAGAGCGTTTATCTTCTCAACTTCAAGCTTTACGGTACGCTTTTCAATGGGCTTGGGCAGAACGTCGATTATGCCTTCCATAACCTCGCCTGCACCCAGAAGCTCTATAAGCTCACAGGCGCGCTCAACTGCGGCAACGGTGTTGTCAAGGTCAAGGCCCTTTTCAAAGCGGGCAGAAGCGTCGGTGCGCATGCCGAGAGCAGTAGCGGTGCGGCGCACGGAAGGACCGTTGAAGTTGGCGCTTTCAAAAAGCACCATTGCGGTGTCGCCCACGATCTCACTGTTCTCACCGCCCATAACGCCGGCAACTGCCACGGGCTTGTCGGTGTCGCAGATGCACAGCATGCTGGTGCTGAGCTTTCTCTCAGTGCCGTCGAGAGTGCGGATAGTTTCGCCCTCTCTGGCGCAGCGGACGTGTATCTCGCCGTTGTCCACACAGCTGAAGTCAAAAGCGTGCATGGGCTGGCCGTACTCGAGCATCACGTAGTTTGTAATGTCAACGATGTTGTTGATGGGGCGCATACCGGCGTTGCGGATACGCTGGCGCATCCATTCAGGGCTGGGAGCTATACGCACGTTTTTCACAAGGCGTGCAGTGTAGCGGGGGCAAAGATCAGGCTCTTCAATGATTATCTTGGCATGGTCGTTGATATCGCCTCTGGCACGGGCCCTAACAACGGGCTCGTGGAGCTTCAGCTCCTTGCCGAAGGTGACAGCGGCCTCACGGGCAAGACCTATCATGCAAAGGCAGTCAGGGCGGTTGGGAGTGATCTCAAACTCAACCACATGGTCGTCAAGACCGATGAGCTTGCCCACATCGTCGCCGGGCTTGCAGTCCTCATGCAGCACGAAGATACCGTCCTCGATGCAGTGGGGGAACTCTTCCTGCTTTGCGCGAAGGTCATTAAGAGTGCAGATAATGCCGCGCTTGCTGTCGTAGGCAATCATGTCGCCCACATGGATGTTCTGGCAATCGGTCACGATGTCCACAAGGCGGAAGCCCAGATCCAGCTCTACCTTCCACTTGTAGGTCTCAAAGCGCTCAATGTGCAGCACGTCGGCGGCAACAACGGTACCGAATATGGTATCGCCGTGGTGAATATCAGGGGAAATGGAGGGCTTTGCAGGGTCGATGGGGTGATAGTCGCCAAGAATGGCGGCAGCCTTGATGACAGCATAGGGATAGTCGTGCACGGCTGTCATACCCAGTTCCTTCAAAGAGCAGAGCATACCGCAGGAAGGCACGCCGCGCAGCTTGCCCTTTTCTATCTTCACGCCGCCGGGCAGCAGGGACTTGTGCAGGGCCACAGGCACCAGATCGCCCTCGTGCACGTTCCATGCACCGGTGCATATCTGAACAGGCTCTTCTTCGCCCACATCCAGCTGACAAACCAGCATATGGTCAGAATTGGGGTGCTTTTCAAGCTTGACAATGCGGCCAACCTTCACGTTGCTGATGGTCTGGGAAAGATCCTCAGTAACCTCAACCTTGGAACCGGAAATGGTCATGGCCTCGGCAAAGCGTTTGTCATCGTATTCATCTATGGGGAGCTCAACAAACTCATTGAGCCATTTTCTGGAAAGTATCATCTTATTTGCTCCTCTCTTTCTTAAAACTGCTCAAGGAAGCGGATGTCGTTTTCAAAGATAAGGCGCAGGTCGTTTATCTTGTACTCGCCCATGGCCAGTCTCTCAAGACCCATGCCGAAAGCCCAGCCGGAGTACTCGTCCGGGTCAATGCCGCAGCCTGCCAGCACCTTGGGGTGCACCATGCCGGCGCCCAGCACCTCTATCCAACCCTCGCCCTTGCAGGTGGGGCAGCCCCTGCCGCCGCACTTGTGGCACTGAATGTCCATTTCGCAGCTGGGCTCGGTAAAGGGGAAATGATGGGGACGGAAACGGGTGACAGTGCCTTCACCGTATATCTTTTCAACAACAAGGTTAAGAGTTGCCTTAAGGTCAGCCATGGTAACGCCCTTGTCGATAACCATGCCCTCTATCTGGTGGAACATGGGGGAGTGGGTGGCGTCAACCTCGTCCTTGCGGTAGACACGGCCGGGAGCGATCATGCGGATGGGCAGCACGCCCTTTTCCATGGCGTGTACCTGCATGGGGGAAGTCTGGGTGCGAAGGCAGATTTTGCTGTCCTCGGTGAAATAGAAGGTGTCGGTCCACTCTCTGGAGGGATGACCTGCGTCTATATTGAGCTTTGTGAAGTTATAGTCGGAAAGCTCAACCTCAGGGCCGTCCACTATTTCAAAGCCCATGCCGATAAAGATGTCCTTTATCTGGTCAAGCACATTGTACATGGGGTGCTTGTGACCTGCCTTGTGTGCAAGGCCGGGGAGGGTCACATCGATAGTCTCGCTGGCAAGTTTTGCCTCCATGAGCTTTTCGGAAAGGCTGCTCTTGCGCTCTTCAAGGGCATTTTCAATGTCCTCGCGCAGCTTGTTTGCCAGCTGACCCATAATGGGACGCTCCTCAGCAGACAGCTTGCCCATCTGACGTAGAATACCGGTCAGCTCGCCCTTTTTGCCAAGATATTTTACTCTCAGCGCTTCCAGCTCATCTACGCTTTCGCACTCAAGAATAGCTTTGATGGAGGCCTCTCTCAGCCCCTGCATAAGTTCTTTCATTCTGATTACTCCTATAAAAAAATAAGCTCCCGCCCCGATCAAATGGGACGAAAGCAACAGTTCCGCGGTACCACCCATGTTCGGCAAAAACGCCGCACTCGGTAAGACTGTAACGCATCTCACACGCCGGTGATTAGCCGGAGCTCCCGGGCGAACCAAGCGGGGCACTCAAGGGGGCTTGCAGCCAATGACCCCCAGTCTCTTATGAGCACTTGAACCGCTATTTTCCCGTTCAAAGCCTTTTAACTCTAACATATTTTAAGCTCCATTGCAAGAAAAATTTTTATTGATTTGACTAATGGATGGGCTGTGATTATAATGAGGCTGTGTGCATAAGGTAATGGTACAAAACCATTGAAACGGAGATTTCGTATGAAACGTTTGTGCCTGCCATTGCTGCTTGTTCTGACTCTTATGCTCTCCGGCTGCGGTCAGAACGCCGCCGCTGCCAAGTATCAGGATTTTGCCGAAAAGCTTTTGCAGAAAGAAACTCTCAGCTTTACGGCGGATGTAAGGTGTGAGTATGAGGAGAAGACGGTAAGCTTCACTCTGGGCTATTCCTCCGATACTGAGGGCAGCACAGTCACCGTCATTGCCCCGGAGCTTATACGTGGTATCCGCGCCCATGCAAAAGCGGGGGAGACCTCCGTGGAGTATGACGGGCTCATTCTGGATACAGGCCCACTTGACGATTTTGGTCTGAGTCCCATGTCGGCTCTGCCGGTACTGGTGGAGGCCATGAAAACTGCCTATATCGACAGTGTTTGGGAGGAAAAAGGGGAGTATGCGGCGCTTCTGGTTCCTTCCGACAATATGAACGTGCAGATACATCTTGATAAATATACTATGTGTCCGGTCTATGCCGAGCTTGTCTCCGACGGGAGAGTTGCGGCCTTCATACATATACGGGACTGGACATAAAAGGGTGAATACAAATGAACGATTTACAAAAGAGAACATGGGCAGAAATAAGCCTTTCAAACATCCGCCATAATTACGAGGCCATCCGTGCCGCATTGCCGGAAAACTGCTGCTTTCTGGGCGTTGTGAAGGCGGATGCCTACGGTCACGGCGCGCTGAGCGTGGCAAAGCTTCTTGAAGAGGAAGGGGCGGATTATCTTGCAGTTTCCTGCCTTGATGAGGCTATGGAGCTTCGTGACGGCGGCGTTACCATGCCCATACTCATTCTGGGGCATACCCCCCATGAGTATACAGGCATGCTCATTGAAAATGATATAACGCAGACCGTCACATGCCTTGCCAAGGCACTGGAGTATTCAGCAGCCGCCGAGAAGCTGGGCAGGACGCTCAGAATACATCTTAAGCTGGACACCGGTATGTCCAGACTGGGCTACCTTTGCGCAGGGGAGCATTTTGACGAGGGTGTGGACAATATCATCCGCTCCTGCCGCCTGCCTCATCTTTTGAGCGAGGGCATCTACACCCATTTTGCCGTTTCAGACGAGCAGGACAGTGAAAGCCGCGCCTATACCGAGGCACAGTTTGAGCTTTTCATGAAGGTGATAGATACGGTCAGAGAGCGCGGCGGCATAGAGTTTGCCCTGCGCCACTGCGCCAACAGCGGTGCTGTGGTGAATTTCCCCCATATGGCGCTGGACATGGTGCGCCCCGGCCTTCTGCTCTACGGCTACGGCGACACATCCGGAAGGCTTGGCCTTTTGCCCTGTATGCGCCTTGTAACAACGGTCAGCACCATAAAGTTCTACGAGCCGGGAACCTCTGTCAGTTATGGCAGGCGATATGTGACGGATAGGCGTACGCGCATGGGTGTGTTGTCCATCGGTTATGCGGATGGCCTGCCGAGGCTTGTTTCCAATAAGTGCTCCTTTGCCGCAAAAGGCGGATTTGCGCCCCAGCGGGGCAGTATATGCATGGATATGTGCATGGTGGATCTTACAGAGCTGCCGGAAGTGGATGTGGGCAGTCAGGTGGAACTTTTCGGAAAGCTCAGCAGCATACAAAAGCTGTCCGATGCAGCACAGACCATACCCTACGAGCTTTTGTGCTCAGTGTCCAAGCGTGTTCCAAGAGTATATAATAGCTTCTGATTTTGCTCCCGGATGAATAAAACATCCGGGAGTTTTTGCCTGCGGCATACTTTGCCTGTAAATATCACTTGCGGTCATGCCTGCAAGATGGTAGAATACACTAGATGGAGTGTGTGCTCCGCTTCAAGATTTGCGCAAAGAGAGGCTGACTTATGTCTGCACCCGATAAAAATAAAAAGAGCCGCTTTCATTTTGAACACTGGCAGCTTATAAGCCTTGCTCTGGTCATATTTGATGCCATGGCGGTGAACGCGTCTTTCTATATTGCACTGTGGCTGCGTTATGACTGCCAGTTTTGGGATATTCCCTATTTTTATGTGGATATTCTCAAATTTTTTGCGCCGGTCTATGCACTGATCTGTGTTATAGTTTTCTGGCGCTGCAAGATGTACAATACCCTCTGGCGCTACGCGGGAATGCACGAGCTGTATCTGGCTCTGGTCGCCACTGCCGTGACTCTGGCTTTTCACGTTGCCGGCACTGTCGCCATTGCGCATCTTGCCAATGTGGACAGCTATGCACCCAGAATGCCAATTACCTATTACTGTATAGGAATTTCCCTGCAATTTATCCTTACCATGGCGGCCCGCTTTTCCTACCGTATTTTGCTCAGTCTCCGAAAAACGGATATGGAGCGCACAAGGCGTGTAATGGTCATAGGAGCGGGTGCAGCAGGACAGATGATTGTCCGTGACCTTAATTCAAACCAGAGCCGTGGGGGAGACAGGGTCTACTGCATCATTGACGATAACCCCAACAAGTGGAACCGCTATCTGGAAGGCGTACCCGTGGTGGGCGGCAGAATGGATATCTTTTCGGCAGTGGAAAATTACCAGATAGAGAAGATAGTCCTGGCCATACCCAGCGCCACTCTCCAGCAAAAGCGTGAGCTTTTGAGTATCTGCGGCGAAACAGGCTGTGAGCTCAGGCAGGTCACGGTGCTTTATCAGCAGATGGGGCAGATCGTGGATGCAAGCTCCATAAAGGAAGTGTCCATTGAGGACCTTCTGGGCCGTGAGTCCATCAAAATCAACATGGAGGAGGTCTTTTCCTTCATCAAGGGCAAGACCATCCTTGTAACAGGCGGCGGCGGCTCCATCGGCAGCGAACTGTGCCGCCAGATAGCGGCCCATGAGGCAAAAACCCTCATTATATTTGATATCTACGAAAACAATGCCTACGATATCCAGCTTGAGCTTCGTGAAAAATACCCCCAGCTTGATCTGGTGACGCTTATAGGCTCTGTGCGGGACAGCCGCAGGCTCGATCAGATATTCGACCGTTACCGACCCCAGCTTGTATTCCACGCAGCAGCTCACAAGCACGTGCCGCTTATGGAAGACAGTCCCTGTGAATCGGTGAAAAACAATGTACTCGGTACATATAAAACAGCCTTTGCCGCCATCAAATACGGCTGTGAGCGCTTTGTGCTCATTTCTACGGACAAGGCTGTCAACCCCACCAATGTGATGGGCGCCTCCAAGCGCCTTTGTGAAATGGTGGTGCAGAGTTTTGATAAGAAGATAAAAAGCGGGCAGAGCGCTCTTATCCCCAGTATGAGCAGCCATACGAAGATGGATGGCGATACTGCTGCCTGTGCTACAGAGTTTGTGGCGGTGCGCTTTGGCAATGTGCTGGGCAGCAACGGCTCTGTTGTGCCTATCTTCAAAAGGCAGATTGCCAAGGGCGGCCCTGTTACGGTCACTCACCCCGATATTATCCGCTACTTCATGACCGTGCCGGAAGCTGTGAGCCTTGTTTTGCAGGCGGGTGTCTATGCCCGGGGCGGCGAGATATTTGTTCTGGATATGGGCTCTCCCGTCAAGATAGACAGCCTTGCCCGAAACCTTATCAAGCTCTCGGGTCTTAAGCCGGACGTGGATATAAAAATAGAGTATACCGGTCTTCGTCCCGGCGAGAAGCTCTACGAGGAAAAGCTCATGGCCGATGAAGGGCTTGAAAAAACTGCCAACGACCTTATCTATGTGGGCCACCCCATAGACTTTGATGCAGAGGTGTTTCTTGAGCGCATGCACGAGCTGCGGGAGGCTGCCTATGCCAATGATGAGAACATAAGGGAGCTTATCATGGACATGGCCCCCACCTACCACCCGGACGGGGATAACCTGCCTGAGGCCCATGAGAAAAACCTCATAGACTCAAACGCCGCTCTTAGCGGAGCATAAAAAAGCTGATGGATTTTCCATCAGCTTTTTTTCATAAACAAAACCTTGGTTTATCTGGCTTCTGCAAGAGCCTTTTTTCTGCGCTTTGCAGAGTGTCTCATAATCAGCAGTACAATAAGACAGCTCAGCGCCACAGCGCCTGCAACAGCGGCATATTCTATCCTGCCTGCACCAACTGCGGCAAAGGCCAGGCTGTCCATGCCATTAGGCAGCTCAACCACTGCATAGGAGCCCACCAGCTTATACTCAGCCTGCTGCCATTGCTGACCGTCTATACCCACAAAGGCGCGCATCCTCTCAGGCTCCTCACCAACGTGGAAGCGCAGGGTGTGGGCTATGCCCACATCGCTGCTTTCAAAGCGCAGCGCCACTATCAGCCTTTCGTTTTCCTCAAGCAGCGGCTGTCCCTTGGCCTGATAGGCATGGAGCGTACTGCCGGGCATAAAGCTGCCTTCCGCCAGCAGAAGCGGTAGTCCTGCGGGGGATTTTTCAAGGCTTTCAACAGTGGAGGAAATAGCTGTATATTCAGCGTGGAAGCTGGCATCGTAGTCGTACACAACATCCTTGAAATCAGCCCAGGAGGCCAGGTGCCCTTTCTTTTCATGGGGGGCGGGGATCAGTTTTTCGTCGATGCGGCTGCCGGAGTCGATAGTCACGGTATCTACCGTACCGTCTTCCTGAATGAAGCTCAAATTCACCTTGCGGAAGATATCGGAAAGGTATTCAAGACCCATAAATACTTCCTGACCAAGGGGCTGAGCCACGCTTGCGTAGCTTACGCCGTCAATGCCGCCCTTATCCTCTGCGTCTCCGAAGTAATAGTTGTTGAAGATGTTGGGGCTGCCATCATCGGTATACTCAAGCTCGCCATATCCCAGAACCGAGCCCAGCTTTTCGTTGCCGGAGATTTTCACCATGCTGCGGCAGTCTGTAACAATGTTGCCCTGGCCTGCGATGCCACCCACATAGCTGTCGCCCCGAAGCTCACCCTTGGCGGAACTTCGGCGCAGATAGCCCTCACTGCGGCCTGCAACGCCGCCCAGATATTTTGCGCCTTCACCATCTACGGCGGCGGTGCTGCTGCTGTCTTTCACAAGGCCAAACTGCATGTGACCCACTATGCCGCCAGCCGAGTCATGGTTTACCCGGACCTTGCCGCTGTTGCGGCAGGAGAGAATGACTGCACGAAGCTCACTTACAAAGTTTGCCGACTCATTGTCACCGATGGTAAAATCCTCGTTTGCGTCAAAGTCGTTCTCCACGGCTATTGCGCCGGTAATGCCGCCCACGTTCCTGTCACCGGATACAAGCCCTGCATTAGTGCAGTTTTCTAGCTTGCCGGTGAGATTGTCCGGGGTGTCCCGGTCTGAAACATCCTTGAAGGTTCCGCCTACAGTGTTGGAAATATTGCCAAGGGTGGAGCGCATGGCGTTAATCTGTCCGCCGAGGGCCTGAATGTTGCCGGAGAGCGCGTTCATGGAGCCGGTAGCGGCATTGGCCATGCCCTGTACTGTCACGCTCATGCTGGAAATACCGCTGCTGAGTACGTTTTCGGCAGCATACATGGTATCCTGATCAAAATTGCCGCCGCTGTCCTGACCGAGAGTGTGCAGAGCCTGCCCGGTATCACCTATCTGGGACATGAGCACGCTTGTGTACCCGCCCAGAGCATTGGATGTACTTTGCAGATTGGAGCCTGCTGCACTCACCGTGGATGAGAGCGCATCCAACTGCTCAGTGAGAATTTGAAGAGTATCCTTTTCAAATGAAATGTGAGCAGAGGGTTCCATCTGACCTGCAATGCCGCCGACTTCCTTGCGTCCGCTGATATCGCCGTAGTTGTGGCTGGATGTGATGTAGCCCATCTGGCTGCCCGTAATACCGCCCACATTGTAGCCCATCTGCTTGTATCCAATGCTTCCGTGGTTTACACAGTCGCGTATGAAGCCCTGACTTGCGCCGGCGATACCGCCCACATCGGTGCTGGTGTTTATGTTCTCGGTGCCGGTGATGGAATCAATAGTCACCTGAGAAAGGGTAACAGTGTTTTCTGCGGAAGTGGTGTTGATGGAGGCGCTGTTGCTGCTCTCCCTGATAACTCCCAGATTGTTGCCCGCAAGGCCGCCAACGAAGTGACTGCCGCTTATTTCACCGCTGACGGAGCATTTTTCTATGATGCCGGTAACGGTATTCTCACCTGCAATGCCGCCTACCATATCAGCGCCGCGGACAGCGCCGTCAAAACTGCAATTTATAAGCCTGCCGGAATTTTCCCCAACCAGGGCGCCCACTGTGCTGCGGCTGCCGGTCGGAATAATGCGGCCCTCAAGCTTCAGATTTTTCACAGTGGCAGTTTCCGTCAGATATCGGAAAAGCCCCTGAACCGAGCCCTTGCCCTGTATATTCACTCCGCTTATAGTATGGCCCTGCCCGTCAAAGCTGCCGCAGAAAATGGGTATTCCCTCAAAGGCTTTGCCGAAGAGGTCTATGTCAGCAGTAAGCCTCACATCAAGTTCCCAGCTGTAGCTGTCAAGAACACAGTTTCTTGCAAAATTGAGGAACTCATCGGCAGTAGCAATGCTCAGCCTGTTTTCACCCCAGGCCGCCGAGGACATGGAGCAGAGTATGCACAGACACAAAAGAAGGCTGAGAAAGTATTTATACCTGTTCATTTTCTTTTGCCTCCACTTCCATTTCGCCGTCAGAGGACACTGACAGATTAACATGTCCGGTAATATAGCCTTCAAAATATCCGTCCATCCGGCCTGCAACTTCACCGTGTACATAACCGCGAACACGCATCCTGCCGGAGGTCTCCTGCGTCTGGGGCAGCACAGGCTGAACATTGAACTGGGTACGCTCGATGATGGAGTCACCCAGTACCAGCAGAGAGGGCAGTACAAACAGCACCAGAACCATGGAAACAATGGTGCCGCGGCCTATACACATACCCATAATGGCAACAACAGGCTGAGCTGACATATTGCCAATGAGCATACCGGCAGAGGACATGATGGTGCCAGAGGTAAAGACCGTTGCAAAGGCTGAGTTCATTGCCTTGACAATAGCCTTCTTGTGGGGCATGTGCTTTTTCTCTTCCTGATAGTGGCTGGATATAACGATAGCGTAGTCTATGTTTGCGCCCATCTGTATGGCCTGCACTATAAGGTAGCCGAGAAAATAGAGGGGCTGATTTATAAGCGTGGGGTAGGAGAAGTTTATCCAGATACTGCCCTGAATTACGACTATCAGAAGTATGGGCAGACCCACGGACTTGAAGGTGATAAGCAGCACTATTACCACAAACAGAGTGGAAAGTGTGGAAATTATAAGGTTATCCATGCTGAAGGAGTCCGACAGGTCGCGGGAACTGGTGGAGTTACCCACCAGATAGTAATCACCCTCGTAATACTTGCCGCAGATGCGTCTTATCTGCTGTAAAAAATCATAGGTTTCCTGACTTTCCTCGGGCAGATTGAGGTAAATGACCATACGGCTGTAGCGGTCATTTTTCATCTGCTGTCTGGCGGTTTCAAGCTGGCCCAGCATATCGCCCACATCCATTTCGCCGCCCTCAAGGCTGATGTTGTTCTCATCAAGCTTGTCCTTAAGGAAAAGGAACATATCGAACATGGGAACGGAATATTCGTCCAGCCCGTTTATAAGCTGACCGTACTGGTTATTCTCCATGGCATATAGAGAGTACAGCGCTTCAACAATTTCGTAGTCAAGCCCCATCAGTTCACTGAGCTGGCGGGGGGTGAGGGTGTCGGTGAGTACATAGCCGTCCATAGCCTCTATGTTGGAAAGGCCCATGGTGCCCTTGACCTCATCGTAAGTCTCCAGCTCCTCGAGTATGGCCCGCTCAGCCTCATAGTTTCCTGCGGGCACCAGCAGCGCTACCATGTTGCTTGTACCGAATACATCCTTAATCTTGAAATAGGCGTGCTGCTGCTCGGTCATCTTGGCGGTTTCAAGGTCTGTGAAGCTGTAGCAGTAGGGGCAGCGGCTGGAGAGCATGAACGCAAGCACGAGTATGATTGCGAAGATGGGCGGCAGAATACGGCGCATTTTCACCGCAAAACGGCCCAGAAAGCTCACATCCGGCAGAAGCTTTTTGTGGCGGGTCTTATCTATAGCCGGGCAGAAAAGCACCAGAAGCCCCGGCATAAAGGTAAACACGGTAAGAAGGCTTATAAAGATAGCCTTGATAAGAACAAAAGCCATGTCCCGGCCTATGCCAAACTGCATGAAGGCCAGAGCCGCAAGACCGGAGATGGTGGTAAGGGAGGAAGCGCTTATTTCAGGAATGGCCTTGCTGAGCGCTGCAACTGCGGACTCTCTGGCGTCTTTTTTCTCGTGCTCGTCGGAGAAGCGGTGGCAGAGGATAATAGCATAGTCAATGGCCAGAGCAAGCTGCAAAACCACGGCCACGGAGTCTGAAATGAAGCTTATTTTGTCAAACATGAAGTTTGTGCCCATGTTGAGAAGTGCAGCCAGACCAAAGTTCAAAAGCAGCACGGGCACTTCCATGAAGGCACGGGAGGTGAGGATGAGAACGGCAAAAATGATGATAACAGCCACTATAAGAATGACCAGCATCTCACCGCGGAGCATGTCGTTCATATCCAGACCCAGCTGGGAATCTATATACAGGTCATAGCGGGAAAGACTGCTTTTGATGGCCTCCATAGCGTCAAGGCTGACCTGATCGAAGTTGCCGCCGGCAAAGGTCACATCAAAAAGGGCGCAGGACGAGCGGTAATGCTCGTCAGTAGCGTCAAACTCCACCATGTTTATACCATCAAGGGAGGCAATGGTATCATTTATCTCCCAGGCAGTCTCAAGGGTCACGTTTGTGACCATGACCCTGCCTGTGGCAAGGGGTGCAAAGTTTGCGTTCATGGCCTCAAGACCCTGACGTGTCTCGGTGTCCTCATCCAGATACTGGGTGATGTCGTTTTCCACCGTGACCCAGCCCATAGAGAAAACGCAGAATATTGCCGCTGCTATGTAAATCAGGAAAAACCAGCGGCGCTTATCCACAATAAAGGCAGCTACCCGCTCCATAAAAGATCCATAACCTGAATTTCTTGACATTATATGCTCCTCTGCCATATCGGCACAATAAGCCATTATATTTCACACTATATTATAATAAATTCCAGCCCATGCAACAATAGCAAATTTGTAAATAATTATACAGCCCCTGTTAAGAAACAACAGGAGCTGTATAATGTTATGTAAACTTATATGCCGTTTGAATATTGGGAATATATGGGATAGAAGTCATTTTTCGCAGAAATACCGCGATAGTAGCCTATATCCCCGGCATTGGCAGGCTGCTCGAACTTGTAGCACCATTCGCGGGCGGCTTTTGCTGCATCATCGGGGCTGTTGCCAAGAGAGTAGAGAATATTCACCAGGGGTGTATATTCTTCATAGCTGAGCTCATAGAACATAAAGCGCAGCTGACCGTAGAGGGTGGTATAGTCCAGACCGTTCTGATTGCACCATGAAACAAGAGTGCTGCGCCGCTCACCCAGCCACTGGCAAAGTCCGTAGCTGCCGCCGGACTCAATGTAGTTTCTGAAGGATGACTCCTTGTAGATATTGGCCATCACGCCGCAGGCGGCGGCGGGAGTCAGGCGCATCTCGTTTACACAGAACATGTACACAAACTGTTCGTTTTTAGGGTAGATAAGGTGAACAACAACGGCATTTTCGCTGCATATGACGCCCAGATTGCCCCAATTGATGTCCACAGCGGCGTGGCTGCCGTCAGGTCTTGTGAGGATGGTGCGTATATATGTATCGGCAACGGCGCTGATTATGCCGTAGTTTACAGCCTTGCCTTCGCCGTCCAGCCAGAAAATGATATCACCGGGCTGAGCCGTGACTGTGCCGCCGAAGGGTACACATTCCTTGAGCCTGCACTGGGCAAAGCCGTTTACGTCCACCATGTATCTGTACTGCATATTGCAGTCGGGAAACACGTCCATGATCCCCGCATCGGTGAGCCCTGAACGGTCTGCACACTGCAAAAGAAAGCCCACATTGGCGCTCTCTTTGTATATAAGGCTTTCGCATATGGCGGACACATCCTGATCTGCCGTAAGATGGGCGGATATGTCCCGGGATACCGTTTTCACAAAGCCAGTGCGCTGCTCATCGTTGGCAAGGTCACTGTAGGGGGCATAGCGCAGATAATCCGCTCTCTGGCTTCCTGTGAGGAAGGAGTCGGTCTGAGGTGTGGGTGCGGGAAAAGGGGTGACGCTTGGCACAGGTGTGGGCTGGGGTGAAGGCTCGGATGTGGGCTCTGGTGTAGGCTGAGGGGTTGGTACAAGTGTAGGTCTTAAAGTCATGGTGGGTTCGGGCGTAGGCTCCAGCTTGCTCATTTCCTCCACCGCGTTGGTCATTATATCAATACCTGCATCAAGCTTGCTGCCGCAGCCAAAAAGCATCAATGCGGAAGATAGCAGCAGTGCGCACAATATGGTTTTCCTTATCATCTGTCTCTCCGTTTGATTTTTTAGACTTTGACAGTATAGCACATATTCTGCCCATATGTGAAAGAAACTGTAAATTATCGAAAAAATAAGCCAGACTTTCGTCTGGCTTTTAGACCGTAGTCTGGCTTTTAGGCTGTAGACAAACCCTGTACTTGCCTCTCCCTCTGAGAGAGGTGGCACACCGCAAGGCGTGACGGAGAGGGCAAAATGTTGGATCAGTCTATATGGATAAGCTTCTCACAAAGCTCATCGGGAGTGATTTTGATATTATGGTAGCGCTGACGCTTCACGCTGGCGCCGCCCAGATCAATGGCCTGTGTGGGACAAAATTGCAGACAACTGAGACACTGTATGCAGTCAGTTCCAATGCTTGCCTTGCCGTTTTCAATGCGGATATTCCCTCTGGGACACAGCTTTGCACACTGGCCGCAGCCAATGCACTGCTCATTTACACGCATTTTAGCGGCTTTTTCAGGGCAGAGTTTGCCCCATGCCTTGGACTCGATCACATTCAGTGGATTTGCGGGAGGCGCAAGCTTTTTGAATTTCTTTGCCAGTACATCCTGCGCCACCTTCTTTGCCAGCTTCTCGGAGCGCTCCTGGGACTTTTCAACGCTGAGCGGCGGCATGGTCAGATTATGGGGCAAAAGCCAGATGCAGGAACAGTGGTGGCTGATACCCGCCCAATAGAGCAGGGGGATATACTTGTTTATCACGCTCAGACCGATGCCCATATAGCCTGAATAGCTGGCAACTCCGAAAGTATACGCCTTGGGGCTGACTTTGATCTTTTTGACGTATTCCTCCACCTCACCGGGCAGACCGCCGGCAAAACAGGGCACCACAAAACCAACACGCTCGGCGCCCGTAACATCCGTTACCACAGGTTCAGAGCGCATCATGACAATGTCTGTGTCCTTAAGCTCTTTTGCAATGTTCTTTGCAATGTCCAGACAGTTTCCGCTGCCGGAAAAACAGAAAATCACGTTCTTACTCATTATTTACCTCCTGTAATTTTTTGCCGTTTACCGATATGATTATTATACTTTCCCGCTTCACGCAAAACAATAGACACAAGTATGCTTTTTAGCAGGTATACATTCAGTTTTTCAGAAAGTCCAGCACGATGCGGTTGAATTCTTCGTGCCGGTTTGCGGCGATAAAGTGGTCGCCCTCGATTATCTCAAGCCGGGAGTGGGGGAGGCTTCGTGCAATAAGGCGGGTGTGGGAATCCCTTATCATATCCTTTGTTCCGGCAATCACAAGGGTTTCTGCTTCAATACCGGCAAGCTGTGCGGCTTTGAGTGCCGGGTCATTGACCATAAGCCCCAGCATTTCGGCGTTGGCCTTTGCGCCTTCGCTTTTTTTGGCAAACATGGAGGCAATATGGTAGCCGAATATAATGGGCAGCTGCACAGAAAGCTTCACTCCGGCACCGTTCAGGTTTCCACCGTTCAAAATAAGCTTATCCACATACTGAGGATAGCGCAGAGCGAAGACCATTGCGATGTTGGCCCCGTCGGAAAAACCAAGGATATGAGTTTTTTCTATGCCTCTTTCGTCCAGAAAGACTTTCAGGTCATCTGCAAACTGGGAGATGGTAAAGGGAGCCGTGCCTCTGGGCGTTTTTCCGTGGCCGCGTGTGTCCGGGGCATAGACATGGTAGTGCTTTGAGTATTCCTCCAGCTGATAATGGAAGTATCCGCCGTTTTCCCCGTTACCATGGAGCAGCACAAGATTTTCACCCTGCCCCTGTTCCACAAAATAATGCTTTATATCCATAGTATCACCATATGAAGGGGAGAAGTCTGTATCTCACCTTCAGTTTATATTCCTCATAGCCCTCCAAGCCATCGGAGAGCACTTTTTCCTCGTTTTTGATGCGGCTTACTATCACAGCGGGATAAACAAGCATTATCCCAAAACCTATCCATGAGCCCAGCACCAGCGGCATTGCAAGAAACATCAGTACCGTGGCTGTATACATAGGATGCCGTACAATACCGTAAAGCCCCGTGTCCACAAGCTTCTGTCCCTGCTGTATCTCCACCGTGCGGGAGAGGTAGGCATTCTGTTTCATGACAGCGGCGTATAGACCGTAGGAGGCAAGCTGGATAACAGCGGAGCTTACAACAAGCCAGTCCGGCAGCTCAGTCCAGCCAAAGCGAAAGTCAAGCGCGCAAAGCACAAAGCTCAGCACAAAGGCAAGGCCTGAAACTGCCACCACGGCTTTCTGGGTTCTTTCCTTTTCTCTGCCGCCTACGCGCTTTTTCAAAAGCTCCGGAGCCTTCAGATAAAGCCATACGCCCAGAGTAAGCATGGGTATAAACAAAAGTGCAATAAAAAGCCATGCGTTTGGATAAGCCCATGTGCCTGCCGGCAGAAAAAGCAGAGCAGCTACCAATAAAAAGCCGGATATAAACTTGATCAGTGCGTTTGCAAGAAGCTTCATTTGAAAATCCCCTTATTTTATGTGTCCGGGCAAAACCTGCGCCGCTGTGACTCTCAGGTCATCACGGCAGCTTTTTACTATCTCCTCAAAGCTCTTTGTACCGTCAGTGCAGGCGTAAAAAGCGCATATGCCCTCATCGAGCACAGCCTCAGCCCCATCGCCCACGCAGCCGCATATGGCAATGCAAGGCACCTTTGCCCGCTTTGCCCGCCGGGACACGCCCACAGGCACTTTTCCGGAAGCGGACTGATAATCTATTCTGCCCTCGCCGGTGATGACAAGCTCGGCATTATTCAAAAGATTGTCCATATCCGCCGCATCAAGGAGCATTTCAATGCCCGGCGTGAGCTTTGCACCGCAGAAAGCCATCAGAGCCGCACCAAGGCCACCCGCCGCGCCGGCACCGGGTACATCCAGTACATCCACGCCCAGCCCCCGCTTTATAAGCGCGGCAAAAGAACGTATATCCTCATCCAGAGGACCTATCTGCTCTTTTTTCAAACCCTTCTGCGGCCCGAAAACGGCGCTGGCACCTCTTTCACCGCAGAGGGGATTGTCCACATCACAGGCCACGGTGATATTGAGCTGCGGCATTGTCTCCGGCTTTCTTATGTGTCTTATTCTGCCGATATTGCAGGCAAAGGGAGCCACTTCAGCTCCATCTTCGTCCTCAAAAACATAGCCCAGAGCCGCCGCCATGCCCACGCCGCAGTCATTGGTGGCGCTGCCTCCGATGCCCATGAGGACTTTTTTTATGCCTGCCTCCGAAAGCGCTATGAGAAGCTCACCCACGCCATAGGTGGTGGCGTGCATAGGATCAAGCTCCCCGCCCATAAGAGGAAGTCCGGCGCATTCCGCCATTTCGGTGATGGCGCTGCCATCAGGCAGTATGCCGTAGGCGGCTCCGACGCTCTGCCCCTTAGGGCCTGTGACGCAAAGCTGCTTTTTCTCTCCACCCAGAATACCCAGATAGGCATCAACCATGCCCTCACCGCCGTCGGACATGGGTATTTTTATTATGTCTGCATCGGGGACGATTTCTTCAACTGCACTTGCCAGAATCTCGCATATCTCCCGGGCGCTCATGCTGCCCTTGAAAGAGTCCGGCGCGATGATGAAACGGCGCATGGCTTCACTCTCCTTTTTTATAAATTATATAACGAATAAGCCCTGATGACAAGAAAATCCCCGGCGTAATGCACCGGGGATTTGAAAGTTTTGTATTAAGTTTACTTGCAGAGTTCTTTTGCCTTCTCGTACACGTTCTCCCAGCAAAGGCCGAACTGCTTGAGAAGAGCGCCGGCGGGGCCGGAGTGACCGTACTCGTCATTGACACCGATGCGGACAACCTTGGTGGGCAGCTTCTCGGAAAGCACAGAGCAGACAGCCTCGCCCAGACCGCCGATAACGGAGTGCTCTTCGCAGGTGATGACCTTGCCGCACTTTTTGGCGGCGGAGAGCACCAGCTCCTCGTCCAGAGGCTTGATGGTGGCCATGTTGATGACCATGGCGTTTATGCCTTCTTCTGCCAGCTTCTCAGCAGCTTCGAGAGCCTCAGCCACCATAAGGCCGTTTGCGATAATTGCAACAGCGTCACCGTCGCGGAGAATTTCACCCTTGCCGATAACAAAGGGAGCGCCCTCCTCGTGAACCACGGGAACGGCGGCGCGGCCAAAGCGCATGTATACAGGGCCTTCATGCTCGTAGGCGGCCTTCACCATAGCGCGGGCTTCCACATCGTCAGCAGGGCTCATAACCACCATGCCGGGGATGGAGCGCATGAGGGCAAAGTCCTCGCAGCACTGGTGGGACGCGCCGTCCTCACCCACGCTGATACCGCCATGGGTAGCGCCGATCTTAACATTGAGGTTGGGGTAGCCGATGGAGTTTCTCACCTGCTCAAAGGCGCGGCCTGCCGCGAACATTGCGAAGGTGGAAGCAAAGGGTACAAGACCGGTGGTGGACATACCGGCGGCAACACAGATCATGTTGGCCTCGGCTATGCCGCAGTCAAAATGGCGCTGGGGATAGGCCTTGAGGAAGGTACCGGTTTTGGTGGCGCCTGCAAGGTCAGCGTCCAGAACCACAAGATTGTCATGCTCTGCGCCCAGCTCTGCCAGAGCCTTGCCGTAGCTATCGCGGGTGGCGATCTTTTTCAGTTCTGCCATGTTATGCCTCCAGTCCGGCAAGAATTGCCTTAAGTTCGTTCATAGCCTGCTCGTACTCGGCATCGTTGGGTGCCTTTCCGTGCCAGCCGGCATTATTTTCCATGAAGGACACGTCCTTGCCCTTGGTGGTCTTCATAAGTATTGCGCTGGGCTTACCCTTCACGGTCTTTGCCTTCTCAAAAGCGGCCTCCAGCTCGTCAAAGTCATGGCCGTTCACCACGGTCACGTCAAAGCCGAAAGCACGGAGCTTTTCGTCAATGGGGTAGGGGCTCATGACCTTGGATACGTCGCCGTCTATCTGGAGCCCGTTGTTGTCAACGATAACGCAGAAATTGTCCAGCTTGTAGTGGGCAGCCAGCATGCAGGCCTCCCACACCTGACCTTCCTGAAGCTCACCGTCGCCAAGGAGGGTGTACACGCGGTAGTCCTTGTTCTGGTGCTTGCCGCCCAGAGCCATGCCTGCGGCGCAGGAGATGCCCTGACCCAGAGAACCGGTGGACATATCAACACCGGGAACGGTGTTCATGTTGGGGTGACCCTGAAGGTAGCTGTCAATATGGCGCAGGGTGGGCAGATCTTCCACGGGGAAAAATCCGCGCAGAGCCAGTGCGGAGTAAAGACCGGGAGCGGTGTGGCCCTTGGAGAGAACGAAACGGTCACGATCTTCCCACTTGGGCTTTGCTGTGTCTATGTTCATTTCCTTGAAGTAGAGGTAGGTGAAAAGCTCAGCAGCGGACAGACTGCCGCCGGGATGACCGGCTTTGGCACCGTGGGTAGCTTCAATCACTCCCATGCGAAGCTTGCATGCGGCGATCTGAAGCTGTTTTCTTTCGAGTTCATTCATTCTTGTGATTTTTCCCCTTTCCAGACGGACAACTGTCAATGTCCGCACGAAATTACAAAACTACGTATTTATCCGCAAACATACGGACACCATTGTGTACCATAATAATCCCTTGCACAGGATTTTTCAAGTTAAATCTTTGACCCACATGCTTTTTATCCAAAGGCGTGTGGGTCAAAACTGATTATAACAATTATCAAAGGTGATAAGGCTCATTTTCCCGTTTTCTCACCCACGCTCTCAGCTTCAGGAAGGGTGAGCGTCGCACCTGAAAGACCTGCCCTGTCTTTTTCTCCATGAAGTCACGGAAATCATACTGTCTCTCTCCCAGCTTGTCGCGTGGTATCATATAACCGCCGTACTGGTCGCGGAAGATGTAAAAATATTTGAAGTCCTGCCCCATGCGATATATTTTCTTATAGGGCAGCGGATCGTTAAGCTCCTTTTCTTCCGGAAGAGAGATAATGTGCATGGCGTCATTTTTGAACACAAAACGGGACGCAGGAAAGGGCATGCCAGAGTCCTTTATCTGTTTTGCCAGCTTGTGGGCAGTGTGGTTTGCCGAGGCATAGGTGCTTGTGGTTAGATAACAGCCATAAGCGATTACAAGAATACCCCACCACGTGTCATGGTTTACAACGCCCAGCAGAATAAAACCCACGCTCAGAAGGCTTCTGACTATGCGGTTGGATTTGCAGAAAAGGTCATACTGCATGTGGGCCATGGCCTCAAGCGTATCTTCATCGTGCTGCATTTTTATTTCAAATTCCGCCATATTTATCCCTCCGCAGTTTTTTACAAATATATCATAAAGCCGCGCCAATAGCAAGTTCAGACCATCATTGGCTGACATAACATTGGCAAAAAAATAATTAACACAAAAATACATGCTGATTTTTGGTGAAACTTATGAAAGAAATTTTGCCGGAGTCAAACATGTTGACATTTTGCTCCTTGGCCTGTTATCATTCAACTGTTAATAAAGTGTTAAGTATGGGTTATTTTCCGTTTACATTCCGAAAGGATAATGGGCTGTAGCGTTAGAATATCTTTACTGCTTTATTGCGGAAGTTCCCTTTGCGCCTGACCGCGCAAGGACTTTATACAAAACAATTCTTATGAGGAGAAAAAAGACATGAAAAAATTCCTGGCAATTCTTTTGACTCTGGTCATGGTTCTGGCTCTGGTCCCCATGGCTGCCTTCGCCGATGAGGCTGACGACTTCTATCTGGAGATAAAGTTCTCCAACGTCTTCCAGCCCACCGAGTGGAACTACAAGGCCTCCGAGAAGCTGGCTGAGATGATCAACGAGCGCACCGAGGGTCACATCAATGTCACCTACTACGGCCAGAACGAGCTGGACTGCTACGGTGACTCCGTTGTCCGCGCAGTTTACGGCGAGGACTGGATGGGTCTTGAAGAGCCCTCCCTGTTCGCTGACTACGCAGGCGATGCAGCAATGGTCATCGCTCCCATGCTCTACGCCAACAATGCTGAGTACAACTATGTCATGGAGTCCGAGTTCGTTGCTAACCTGATCGAGGAGCTCAAGGAGCAGGGCATCCACGTTCTGGACACCCACTACTCCTTCGGTTTCCGCAGTGTTGTCACCAACCTTGATGTCTACACTCCCGAAGACCTGAACGGTCACGTTCTGCGTGCCACCTCCTCCGCACTGTTCGCAAAGACCCTTGAGTGCCTCGGCGCAACCGCAAGCCCCATGAGCTTCACCGAGTGTCTCTCCGCAATCTCCTCCGGTGTTGTTGAAGGCTTTGAAGGCTCCGTTTCCACCATCGCAGGCGCAGGCAACCCCTACGAGCTGGTCAAGAAGGTCGCTGAGACCAACCACCTGATCGCTACCCGTTGGCTGTTCATCTCCGAGGAGTGCTGGAACAAGATCCCCGAGAAGTACCAGACCATTATTGAGGAGTGCGCTTACGAGTGCGGCATGTGGGAGCAGACCATGTGCGAAGAGGATGAAGCCGGCCAGATCGAGTTCCTCAAGAGCCAGGGCGTTACTTGGAACGAGGTTGACCTGGATGCATTCGCAGCAGCCTGCGAGCCTGTTATCGACTGGATCGTTGAAGAGTACGGCTCTTCCTACGAGGCCTACGAGGAGCTGACCGCTCTCGTTGCTGAGTACCGTGCAAACAACGCATAATCGCGTCAGGCAGATCGCACCAAAAAGTAAATAAAACTTTTCAACACGGATTGCCTGATTTATCGGGCAATCCATGTTGAATGTTTGAGAGTATTAATTTTTTGTCAAGAAAACAAACTTAAGGATAGTGTATGAATAAGAAAATCACCTTAAAAGGCATACTTGGAAATCTTGACGCTATCATAACCGGCGCAACTTTGACCTGCTGCGTTGTCCTTGTCAACCTGAATGTCATTATGCGCTATATTTTCAACGCACCCTTCCAGTGGAGCGAAGAGCTGGTCACAAGCCTTTTCGTGTGGACCGTGTTTATCGGCAGCGCTTACGCCTACCGCAAGCACTCCCATCTGGGTGTTGATATAGTCGTCAATCTTATGCGCGGCAAGACCAAGGCCACCGTTCTTATGATAGTTGCCGTGCTCGAGCTGCTCGTGCTTATTATGCTCACCTATGTGAGCGGTGAGTATGCTTTCCACCTTCTCTTTAACCCCGCCGGCAAGTTCAAGCCGGTCCTTACCGACGTTCTGCGTATTCCCAAGTTCTACACCGGCGTTGCCGTTCCCATAGGCTTCGGTGTTTCCGTGATTTATTCCATTTATTTTATGTTTACTGAGAAAATTCCTCAGTTCAAGGCGCTTATGAGCGGCAAGTACATTGCCGTGGACAATAACGAGGAAGGAGGAAATGCCACATGACACTGGAATTTATAGATCTTATACCCGTATTTATGGTGTTCCTTCTCTACTTCCTCGGAATGCCCATCGTCTATGCCCTTTTCGGCTCTACCTTCTTCTACTTTCTGGTCGTTGACCCCAGCACCCAGTGCTGGCTCATCCTCCAGAAAGTCATGAACTCCACCCAGTCCTTCTCCATGCTGGCTATCCCCTTCTTTATCATGTCCGGCTCGGTCATGAACTTCGGCGGTATATCCGACAAGATGATGGACTTCTGTGAATGCGTGACGGGTCATATGCGCGGCGGTCTGGCTCAGGTCAATGTGCTTCTCAGTATGCTGATGGGCGGCTGCTCCGGCTCCGCCAACGCTGACTGCGCCATGCAGTCCAAGATGCTGGTGCCTGAGATGGAAAAACGCGGCTACTCCAAGGCCTTTTCCGCAGCCATCACTGCCGCATCCTCCGCTGCTACCCCCGTCATTCCTCCCGGAGTTAACCTTATAGTCTTCTGCCTCATTGCGCAGGCTTCTTTGGGCCGTACCTTCGCCGCCGGTTATGTTCCCGGCATCCTGATGAGCCTTGCAATGATGATCACCGTGGCTATTATCTCCAAGAAGCGTAACTACCCCAAGACCCGCGACAAGATGCCTCCCGCAAAGGAGATACTCAAGCAGGCTTTCATCTCCTTCTGGGGTCTGTTCTTCCCCTTCGGCATCATCCTTGGTATGCGCTTTGGCCTGTTCACTCCCTCTGAGGGCGGCGCTGTTGCAGTTCTCTACTGCTTCATCATCGGCGGCCTTGTGTACAAGAAGCTCAGCCTGAAAAAGCACTTTATTCCCATACTGCTGGACACCATCGCAGGCACTTCCAGCGTCGTTCTTATCATGGTCTCTGCCAGCGTCTTCGGTCAGTACATGACCTGGATAAATCTGCCCAAGATCGTGGCCTCCGCTGTTCTGGAGCTTACCTCCAACAAGTACGTGTTCCTGATGCTGTGCAACGTCATCCTTCTTGTTATGGGTATGTTCCTTGAAGGCGGCGCCTGCATCATGATCATCACCCCGCTGCTGCTGCCTGTTGCACGTCAGCTGGGCGTCGGCGTTTACCACTTCGGTCTTGTGGCCATCGTCAACATCATGATCGGCGGTATTACTCCTCCCTTCGGTTCCATGATGTTCACCACCTGCGGTATTACCGGATGCCCGATAAGCTCGTTCCTGAAAGAGATATGGCCGTTTATACTGTGTCTCATTCTGGTTCTGCTTCTGCTCACCTTCTGCCCCATCCTTATCGATATCGTTCCCAACCTTATCTACGGACCTGTGGGCGCAGGCGGCATCTGATAACAAAGCATTAAAAACCTCACCGTGTTTGACCACGGTGAGGTTTTTTGCTTTTGGTGTCTTTGAATAAAAACCGGGATTATTTATGAGTTCCAGTCCTTGCGGCGGGAGACGAGTATGGTGGCACATCCGAGTATGCCGACCATGCACAGTGCTGCCCACAGTGCAGCCTGGTTTTCATCGCCGGTCATAACACCGTTGATGACGGTGCCCTGTCCGGTGTAGGTTCTGAAGTAGCCCACAGCGGGGGAGCTTGCAGGGCCGATGCGGATGGTGTGTACCACAGAGGAGGGCAGGGTGTTCAGGTACTGGGGATTGAGAGCCACCATCACGTAGCCGTCGGGGCTGCTGCCCACGTAGCAGTGCTGCCCGTGTCTGAGAACAACACCGTCAACGGAAACAATGTCGGTGCTTCTCCAGCTGGGATAGGTCTGGTTGGTCTTGAAATACATGATGTTCTGACCGTCATAGTTGGAGTAGTTGCCGGAGGTGATGACAGGAGAGGCGGTGATGAGTACGGTACCGGAGTATCTGGTATTGTTGTTGTCATAGATACCGGTAACAGTGAAGCTGCCTGCTCTCTTTGCAGTGACAACGCCATTGCTGGAAACAGTGGCCATGTTGGGGTCGGAAACGCTCCAGTTAACGCCGCCATTGATCACCTGACCGTTAACGTAGGCGGTGAGCACGGAATAGCCGTTGGTGGTGCTGATGGTCTGGGGGGATGCCACTACTCTCAGCTCGCCTCTGTTGATGGGTGCAACGGAAACGCTAAGATTTACAGCAGCTACCTTGCCGCCTGCGCTGGCCTGTATCTGAGCGGTTCCGTTGCCCTTTGCGGTAACATAGCCGCTGTTTCTGTTTACCTCAGCAACAGCAGGGTTTGTAGAGGTCCACTGTATTGTGCTGTCGGTAGCATTGTCGGGAGTGACTTTGGCCTCAAACTGGAAGCCATTGCCAACGGTGAGACTTGCGACGGATCTGGTGATGGTTACGTTGGTCACAGGAATGGTGGCGGAGACTACCTTTACTGTGCAGTTATTGGATGTGGTGCCGCGCGGGTCGGTGGCGGTAGCGGAGATATAAGCAGTCTGTCCCTCGGGGGCATTTCCGCTTATGGTTATGATGCCCGTGTCGCGGTTTACGCTGATATGACCGGTACCGTCGGTGCTGGCCCAGATCAGAGCAGAGCTTGCGGGATCTGCGGGGGTGAGCTCAGCCTCAGCTGCAAGATTGTAAGTTTCGCCCTGCTTCAGGCTTATCTCATCGGGGAGGGTTATGGTCTGCACCATTTTCTGCACATGTACGGTGAAAGGCTGGGAGCTGATACCTTCGTAGGAGGCAACTATCTGGGCCGTACCTACGCCGGTAATGTCCAGAACGCAGTTCTGGTAATTGCTGCCGTTGTTGGAAAGGCTGATGACTCCGGCATCACCTGTTACGGTCCAGGTGAAGAATTTTCCGCTTTCAGGATCGCCGGTGGAGAGTCTTGCGCTCAGCCCGGTGTAATTTGCATCATTGATGTCAAAGTAAAGCTCGGTTCCGGTAGTGGTGTTGCTCACAATGCTCACGGTGGGGGGAGCAGTAACTTCCACGATGCAGGTATCGGTCTTGCTGCCGTCTGCGGTAGTTACGGTGATGGTAGTGTTGCCGGGGCCGACAGCCTCCACAACACCCTCAGTGACGGTAGCCACGGCATCGCTGTCAGTTTTCCAGCTTACGCTCTTGTTGCTGGCATCACCGGGCTTTACATTTGCGCTCAAAGTAGCTTTTTCACCCACTTTGAGGTTGAGTCTTTCTGCGTTGAGTTCAACAGAGGACACATTGACAACTTTGGTTTCAACAGTAACCGCGCATTCGGCATATACACCGGAACCGTCCTTGGCAGTTGCTCTTACCACGGCGTTACCGGCAGCAGACCCGGCGGTGACCTTGCCGCTATCATCGACGCTTACAAACTCGCCGCCGGACTCCACAGACCAAGCAATTCCGCCGCTGGTATACTTTGTGGAAGCGCTGAGCTGCGCTTCTTCACCTACTGCGAGAGTAAGCTGGGAGACAAGTCCGGTGACTTCCTGCGCGCTTACGGTAAAATCAACATTTCTGGAAACAGTGCCATTGCTGATGGCAATTTTGCCTGCGCCCTCTCCGGTGACGGTCAGGGTGCAATTTGCGCTGTTTTCAGTGTCGGGTGTCAGAGTAATGCCGCTGCCGTCGACGAGTGTCCATCCATAGGTGGCCGCGCTGGCGTCGCTCATGCTGGCGCTCAGTGCATAGCTGGTGCCGTTCTCGGCGGTGCTGAGGTCAATTTTGCGATCCTCAGCCCAGACGGTGCCGCCCACTGTCAGGACTATAGTGGCGGGAGTGACGTTATCAGCGGGAGCGGGCTGCTGTTCATCGTTGTTGCTGCCGCCTTCGCCGTTATCAGTGACAGCGTTGGGCCGGGCTGCAAACATAGCCACAGGCTCGGAGGTGACGATTACTGTGCAGGCTGCGTATGCGGTGTCTCCGTTTGCAACGGCGTATATGGTGGTGCGTCCACTGCCGTTGGCGGTCACGCGGCCATTGTCAACGGAAGCTACGGCAGAGTCGTCGCTGACCCAGTAAAGGCCCTTGTCGGTGGCTTCGGCATCAACGCTTGCGGTGAAGTCAGCATATTCGCCAACTTTCAAAGTGAGCTCACTGAGGTTTGGTTCAAGAGTGACGCTGGTGGCAGGGACTACTGCGGGAGTCGGGGTAGGTGCAGGAGCGGGAGTGTTGACAGTTACAGTGCAGCTTGCGGTAACATTGCTGCCGTCATTTGCGGTTGCACTTATATAGGCAGTGCCGGGAGCCACGGCATAGATATTGCCATTGTCCACAAGGACGATATTGGTATCACTACTGCTCCAAGTGAGGGACTTGTCGGTAGCGTCCTCATTGACGTAAGCATTGAGCACAGCGGTCTGTTCGGGATCAAGGCTCAGCTCAGCAGGGTCAATCACAACGCTGTTGACAGCAACAGTTGCAGGAGCGGGAGTGTTGACGGTGACAGTGCAGTAACCCACTGTGCCGCTGCCGTCATTTGCGGTTGCACTTATATAGGCAGTGCCGGGAGCCACGGCATAGATGCTGCCGTTGTCCACAAGGACGATATTGGTATCACTGCTGCTCCAAGTGAGGGACTTGTCGGTAGCGTCCTCATTGACGTAAGCATTGAGCACAGCGGTCTGCTCGGGGTCAAGGCTCAGCTCAGCAGGGTCAATCACAACGCTGTTGACAGCGACAGTTGCAGGAGCGGGGGTATTTACGGTGACGGTGCAGCTTGCGGTAACATTGCTGCCGTCATTTGCAGTGGCGCTGATGTAGGCAGTGCCGGGAGCCACGGCATAGATGTTGCCATTGTCCACAAGGACGATATTGGTATCACTGCTGCTCCAAGTGAGGGACTTGTCGGTAGCGTCCTCATTGACGTAAGCACTGAGCACAGCGGTCTGTTCGGGGTCAAGGCTCAGCTCAGCAGGGTCAATCACAACGCTGTTGACAGCAACAGTTGCAGGAGCGGGAGTATTGACGGTGACGGTGCAGCTTGCGGTAACATTGCTGCCGTCGGTTGCAGTGGCGCTGATGTAGGCAGTGCCGGGAGCTGCGGCATAGATGCTGCCGTTGTCAACGGACACGATGCCGGGATCGCTGCTGCTCCATGAAAGAGCCTTGTTTGCAGCATCATCATTGACGTAGGCGGAAAGATAGGATCCCTCGCCCACATTCATGGTCACGGAAGCGGGATCAATGCTGATCCACTGAACAAGCACGGGAGCAGGCTCCACGTAAGGCTCACTTACGGTGACGGCGCAGTTTGCAATGGCCGCCATGCTCAGATCCTCAGCTGTCAGATCCACGTCGGCGGCGATGGCGCTGATGGTGGCAAAGCCTGCTGCATGGGCGGTGACTACACCGAATTCGTCAACAGTGACGACGTTTTCATCGGAGCTGACCCATGCCACATATTTATTGGTGGCATTTTCGGGAGCTACAGTTGCCACGAGAGCGGCAGTGCCATTGGGCTCAAGATTGAGACTGGTCTGTTCACCGAGGCTGATACCTGATACGGGAACAATGGGAGTCTCGTCAGTCTCAGTGACAACGGTGACTGTGCACTCGGCAATGAGCTGCCCTTCGTAAACGGAGGCTTTGATCACGGCAGTACCGTTGGCAAGGCCGGTGACCAGGCCATTTTCATCCACAGAGGCAACTGCGGCATTATCGGATTCCCATTTGACGGTGGGATTTGCACCCTCCGGCTCAAAGATGGCCTTGAGCTGGACAGTTCCGCCCAGAGCAAGAGTCTTGCCCATGAAATTCAGGGAGATCTCACTTGCGGTGATCTCGCTTGCTGCGGCAGGAACGACCAGCATGGAGCCGATCATGCAAAGCAGCAAAACGGTTGCCATAACTTTCTTGATCTTTTTCATATCATATTCCTCCCATGAGGTATTTTACACTTATGTACCCACTAAAGCAGGGTAAAATCTACAACTTTACAATACCATGTTTTCAGCCCTTTTGCAATAAAAAGTTAACATAATCGTAAAACCATATAGTGGAAAAAGTGCTATAAACATCTTGTGCTCATATGACGGGAAAGTTTCAAAAAATGTTCCTGACAATTTTAAGGAAAAATAAGGAAATTTTTCAGATACCGTTTTTTTATCTGGATTCTGAAATTCCACAGGGATAAAAAAGAACTTTTTCCTGTTTTTTTTCGTCAAAAAATCACAGCTTTTTCCAAACACAGTGAAAAAACAAAATAAGTATGGAATTTTTGCTGTTAAAATGGTAAAATAAATAGAATTACAGCAAAGGGAGGTGTGCCATGAAAAAGGCAGCCGTCTTGCTTTTGATGTGTATGCTGCTGGGGCTTTGCGCCTGTTCGGGCAGGGAAAGCGTTCCCGCCACAGAGGAGGCGGTCAGTACGGCAGCTCCGGTCAGTGCCGCTGCAGCCAATGATGCAATGGAAACAGCAGGCTTTTACAAGGATATTCAGTTTTACGAGCAGTGGGATAATGATACTCTCCTTTGCCGGGTGGAGTTCCCTGTGCTTATACCTGAAAATGTAAATCCAGAGCTTGCAGCCGCCGTTGATGCGCTCAATGCCCGTGTAGCTTCTGCGGGGCAGCAGACATATGCAAAGCTTCTCAATTCCGCACAGGCGGATATTGAGCTAAAGGTTGAAAACTCATTCAATTATATCAATAACACCGATGCCTATATTATGCGTGCCGACAGCCGCGCGCTCTCCGTTATTTTCCGCACCGAAAACTATACCCGTGGCATATTTGACGGGCTGAGCTTTGCCTGTGCAAACTATGATGCCGCCACAGGCCGCGAGCTTACCATAAAGCAGCTTGCGTCGGATGTGGCTGAGCTCAGCGCCGCGATAAAGGCAGCTCTGGAGCAGAAATATCCCAAGGTGGAGTTTTACGATCTTGAAACTGCCATGCAGCAGTACGCAGAGACTCCGGAGCGCTTTGTATGGGCGTTGGGCTATCAGGGTGTCAGCTTCTATTTTGCCCCCTATGAACTGGCCGGGCAGGAGTACGGCACTCTCTCAGTGGGCCTGCGCTATGATGACTATCCCCAGCTCTTTTCACTCTACTATACCCGCCAGCCCTATTCCTATGTTGTGCCCCTTGTTGAGGGTGAATGTCTCAATTACGATCTGGACAGGGACGGTGTGTCCGATAAAATTTCCCTAATGCCCCACGAGGAGAAGGGCAGGATAAACGGCCTTGACATAAGCGTGGGCGCAGGAACACTCACCGTAAATACAGTCATTGAAAGCTACGATGCCTATGTGATATATGCCGGCCTTGGCAGAAACTACCTTTTCATAAACGCCTTCAACGGCACAGGCTACGGCTACATAAGCGTTTACAGGCTCGAGCGCAGCGGTGCAAGCCTTGTGGGTATGATATATGATACCAGCCTGCAGGCCGCAGGCTTCACGGCGGAGTGTCCGGGAATACCCCTTCTGACCCAGCCTGAAAATATAATCCTCGGCAGCAAAATTGAGCTTCTCGGCACGCTCACCGGCGTGAAAAACTACGCCATCGGAGCTTCGGGTATGCCGGAAAGTGCCGACGAGTATTACAGGGTCTACGCCAATACCACGCTCACAGCCAAAACCCCCTTTGCAACAGCGGGTATTGACCCCGCCACCGGACGCGGTCTGAATACTGCTGCAAAGGTTGAAGTCGGCACGAGGCTCTATTATCTTCGCAGTGACGGACGCAGCTTTGTGGATATGATGACCGAACAGGGAATTTGCTGCCGCATGTATGTCAGCGGCAGGGGAGAGGCCCAGACCGTCAACGGTATGCCGGTGGGAGACTGTTTTGACGGAGTAATATATAACTGATACAGGGAATAGATATTGAAAGGGGTGTACAAGCCCCGACCCTAAAAGATAAAAAGCAGGAGGTAAACAGAATGAACAATCTCAGTAATATGCCCGCGGCGGGAATTGTGGTAATAATAGTGATAATCGCGCTTTTTGCCTTGTCTCTGGTACTGCTTTTCTCCGTGTACATGCGCTATAAGGGCCTTTCCAGAGGCGTAAAGGAAAATCCCGACCCTGCAAACCGCTTTATGCGCACTCTGGTCAATGACTATGCAGCGGCCTACAAGCGTTACGGCACAGATGTAAATACTCCCGCCATCATCGAAAATGCCATTTCCGCAAAGCTGGGCGGCTCTCTCATGTGCGAACGCTTTTTGAACAATGCAGTCTCTCTCTTTGTAACTCTCGGCCTTTTCGGTACCTTCCTCGGTCTGAGCCTTTCAGTCGTCTCCCTTTCCGAGCTTCTGGGCTATTCCGACAGCTCTGAGTGGCTCAGTGTGCTTGACAGCGTGGGCGGCGGCCTTATGTCGGCTCTGTCCGGCATGGGTGTTGCGTTCTATACATCCCTTGTGGGTGTTGCCTGCTCCATTTTGCTGAGTGTTCTGCGTGTCATCGTAAATCCCGAGAGCCAGAGGGCAAAGCTTGAGACCCAGCTTGAACTGTGGCTGGACCATTCCGTAGCCCCCACTCTCAAGACCACAGCCGCCAAGGACGATGTGGACCTTGTACACCAGATGATAGATGCCATGAACGATGCAGCCAACGCCATGGACAAGACCCTCAGCGACACTACCCTCAAGCTCCAGCAGACCATGGATGCAAGCCGCACCCACCTTGGTGCCTTCAACCAGACCGTCAACAACTTCAACGAGGGTGTCCGCGACTTTGACGAGTTCAATTACAATCTCCGCGGCACTGTGGAGCGTCTGGATGTGGCCATACGCGATGTTGTGTCCGTTGTGCGTCAGACCGGCCGCGACCTTGAGAGGAGTGGGAAGCAATGAGAAGGCGTTATTCCGGACGCAGCGACTCTCATGTCAGCTCCAAGCAGGGCGAGCAGGGCTTCTGGCCGTCCTATGCGGACATGATGAGTGCTGTTGCCCTTATCCTCTTTTTCCTGATGCTCCTTGCCTACATACAAAACCTCATCACCGGCAACGACCTCAGAAAGACCAAGGAAATGCTTGAAAGCACCATCATGCAGCTTGCCGACACCGAGTCCCTTCTTGAGCTTACCCAGTCACAGGTGGATGAGGCCGAGGAAGAGCTGAACACCATCACTCTTGATCTGGAAAGCGCAAAGCTTATTCTTGCCCAGCAGCAGGCGGAAATGCTTTTACAGCAGGACGAGCTTGCAAAGCAGCAGCAGCTTATTGCCCAGCAGAAGGAATATGTTCTGGCCGCCGATGAGGAGCTCACCTCCATGCGCAGCCAGATGCAGACCATAGCGGTTCTGCGCCTTTCCATCCTTGAGCAGATACGCGACAGCATTGTCGGCGTCATGGGCGATGCCAGCAAAGTCAGCATAGGCGAAAACGGCAGTATTATCCTAAGTGAAGGCGTGTTCTTTGACCATGGCTCTTCCGAAATAAAGCCGGAAAGCCAGCCTGTCCTTGAACAGCTCATTCAGGTTTTCGGCACTTTCCTTTACGACAGTGAAAACGCTCAGTATGTGGACAGCATAGTAATCTCCGGCCATACTGACAGCACCGGCACGGCCATGGAAAACCGCTCTCTGGCAACCGACCGTGCAAACTCCGTTCTCAACTACATGCTTACCCAGCACGGCGGTGCTCTTGAACCCTATGCACATTTCTTCTGCGCAGCGGGCTATGGTGCCACCCGTCCTGTGGCGGACAATGCCACGGTTGAAGGCCGCGCTGCCAACCGCCGTATTGAGATATCCATGATTCTCAAGGACGAGACTGTTCTGGACATCGTGGAGAGCTATCTTGCCATTGAAGTTCCCGACACCCGTTCCGCCCTCGGCGAGAGCGAGCCTGTGGTTGCCGCAGAGCCTCAGTCCACCCAAGAACCCTCCGGCGGTTTTGCCGGGATACTCAATTGGCTGGGATGACAATCATATGAATATAATAAATCAGAGCAGTCGCTTGTCCGACTGCTCTGATTTATTATACACTGCACTTCTCGTGCTTTTTCCTCATCCTGTAAAGCTGGTGCACGTTCACCCCCAGGCACTGTGCCATCTCAGAAAGATTGATTTCCTTTCTTTCAAGCTTTTCGTACAGCGGGTAAAATTCCCGGGGCAGTGGACTTGACGGCCTGCCCAGATGTACGCCTCTTTCCCTTGCTGCTGCTATCCCCTCGGCCTGTCTTTGCCGGATGAAGTTCCTCTCCGTCTCCGCAACGTAGCTCAATAGCTGCAAAACAATGTCTGAAATAAGTGAGCCTGTCAGATCCCGGCTTGTCCGCGTGTCCAGCAACGGCATATCCAGCACCACGATATCCGCGCCCTTTTCCTTGGTAATAAGCCGCCACTGCTCCAGTATCTCCGTGTAGTTTCTGCCGAGCCGGTCAATGCTCTTTATTACAAGCACATCGTTCTTATCCAGAAGCCTGATAAGCTTCTGGTAGCCGGGGCGCTCAAAATCCCGGCCTGACTGCCTGTCGGAGAAAATGTTTCTTTCCTCCACGCCGAAGTCTTTCATAGCCAGTCTTTGCCTTGTTTCGTTCTGCTCCTTTGATGATACGCGCACATAGCCATAAATTTTGCACATAAAAAAACCTCCTACACGGTTTTGCGTAGAAAGTTGCTCAAAGTATGCGGAAAGGTACACCTTCCCGTGGGTATAAAATTCCCTTTGTATTGAAAATACTATCACTAAAACAGCCACTTTTCAATAGCGTTATGTAAACTGAAACGGTTATTTTAACTTTTATTTCAGGTTTTGATTAGATTTTTCCTCCACGCGGAAAGGTGTACCTTTCCGCAAATTTTGAGCAACTTTCTACGCAAAACCGTGTAGGAGGTTTTTTTATGTGCAAAATTTATGGCTATGTGCGCGTATCAT
>JAFQFH010000021.1 GCA_017398685.1 Oscillospiraceae bacterium | reverse complement strand
GCACCATCTTCACAAAGTGGCCTGCACCGTTCTCACCCACCCACTCGCAGCAGGGTGCGCCGTCTTCAACCTTGGCGCAGATGGCCTGGAATATGGGCTTTACATGCTCCCATGCGGCCTTGGAGCCGCCGGGCATGAGGCTGGGGCCCTTCAGGGCGCCCTCTTCGCCGCCGGACACACCGGTGCCCACATAGAGAAGACCCTTGGACTCCACATATGCGGTGCGGCGCATGGTGTCGGGGAAGTGGCTGTTGCCTCCGTCGATGAGAATGTCGCCTGCCTCCAGCAGGGGGATGAGCTGCTCAATAAGCTCGTCCACGGCCTTACCGGCTTTTACCATCATGAATATCTTGCGGGGCTTTTCAAGGCTTTCCACAAAGCTGGAAAGCTCAGTTGCGCCGATGATGTTTTTGCCTGCGGCGCGGCCGGAAATAAATTTTTCCACCTTCTCGGCGGTGCGGTTGTATACTGCAACGGTAAAGCCCTTGGACTCCATGTTCATAACAAGGTTTTCGCCCATAACGGCCAGACCGATAAGACCTATATCAGCTTTCTTCATTTTTCCTTACCTCTTCACGCGGGCATTGCCCTTATAGATATTCCAGACCTGATCTTCACTGACGGGGCTTGCATAGTCGGTGAGCATAGTGGTGGCCAGAGCGCCGGTTGCCCAGCCAAACTGCATCCACTTCTCACTGTCCCAGCCGCGCAGCACGGCGTACAGCAGACCGCCCACAAAGCCGTCGCCGCCGCCGATACGGTCCAGAACGGGGATGGGTCTGGGCATCTCAACGCTCCACTTGCCGTCGCACCATACGATGGCGCCCCAGTGGTGCTCATTTGCGCTGATGACCTCGCGCAGAGTGGTGGCGAAGGCGGAAGCGTTGGGATAAGCCTCGCGGACACGCTCGATCATGCCCTTGAAGCCGTCTATCTTGCCGGCAATGCCGCTGCCGCCGGCCTCGGGGCCTTCAATGCCCAGTGCCAGCTGGAAGTCCTCCTCGTTGCCGATGAGGATATCGGCCAGAGAGGCGATTTCGGAAAAGTCACGGCGGAGAGTGTCCTCGCGGCCCTTCCAGAAGGTGGCGCGGTAGTTAAGGTCAAAGGAGATGAGAGTGCCGTTAGCCTTGGCGTAGCGGGCAATCTCCAGACAGGTCCGGGTGGTGCTCTCGCTCATTGCGCCGATAAGGCCGGAAAGATGGAGAATGCGGCAGCCGTCTACCTTGAAGATTTTCTCAAGGTCGAAGTCGGAGGGCTGGATGGTGACACCCACCTCACCTGCACGGTCGTTCTGCACGATGGGGCCGCGCATGCCGCAGCCGGAGTCGGCAATGTTGAACTGGTGGCGGTAGCCCCAGGGACCGCCCTGAGGAATGTCGGGGCCCATGTAGCTTATGTTGCGCTTGCGAAGCTCCGCCTTGATGAAGCTTGCGATGGCGCTGTCCTTGACAAAGCGGGTCATAACCATGGTGTTCAGACCCAGAGAGGCACTCACATTGAGCACGTTGGTCTCAGCAGAAGTGCTCTGCATCTCAAAGAGATTGCTGGTGTGCACAGGCTGACGGTCAAAGGGGGTAATGCGTACTCCCATACTGGAGACAGTAACGAGATCGTATTTGGCGTTATCGCGCATAATCAAGGTAAATTCCACCTTTCCTTTTTACAATTTACATCTGAAATTATAGTCGATTAAAAATGCAATTCAATTGTCGATTTAAGCATTATACATTGCAAATATGCGCATCATATGATATTTTGTAATGTAGAAGGAGGCGAGAGAAAATGGAACGGAAGTTTGAGTACAGGGACGAGAGCCTTTTCTGCCATCACAGTATAGATATCTGCCCGGACCCGGCGGATTTTTATGTCCATGCCCATGAGCGTATGGAGCTTCTGCTGTTCATTTCCGGAGACGCATCCTGCTATGTGGAGGGCAGCGAGTATGTGATGCAGCCCTATGACGTGCTTATTATGCGCTCTGCCGAGGTGCATAAAACCCATATCCTGTCCCAGGGCCCATACGAGCGCATAGCCTTGCACTTTTCACCGGCTCTTATCACGGCAGTGGACAGAGAAGGCCTGCTTCTCCGGCCCTTTCTGGACAGGCCCCTCGGCAGACTCAATCACTACGGCGCAGGGGAGATCAAAAGCGATTTTCTCAGAAGCGCTCTTGAAAATCTCAGCCCCGAAGCCGGTGGAGAGCGGGCAAGGATGAGGGTTGTAAGCGCCCTTTTGACCATGCTCTCCGAAATATCGGAGGTCTTTGAAAGCCGCCCCGGAGCAGGGCAGAGCAGAGACGAAGGGATAGCGGCCCAGTTAGTGGAGTATATAAATGCAAACCTGTTCAATGATATATCCCTTGCAGACATCAGCCGCCGCTTTTATATGAGTCAGTCACAGCTGAACCGGATTTTCGGAAAGGCAACAGGCTCATCCGTTTGGGAGTATGTGCGCCTTAAAAGGCTTCTGGCGGCCCGGGAGAGAATACTTGCGGGGGAGCGGGCGACCACGGTCTGCACTCTCTGCGGTTTCAAAGACTATTCCTCATTTTACAGAGCATATAAAATGCATTTTGGCCATGCTCCCTCTGAGGAAACGAAGCGGTGAGCCGATTGTTCTGTCAGAGTGTGCATGTGGAGATAATAAGATGAACATCGAGTCCATTCCCAACTGTTGGAATGGACTCGATGTTCTAATTTTTAATAAAAAGTTTTATTCTTCTCCATACTGCCGCAGTTAGTAAGGATATAGACATTATAATTATAGGCCCGGTAAGCACATAAAGAGTGGAGAACTCAGGAAACTGCTGAGTTATTAAGTCGAGCATCAATTTCAGTATCCCCCAAAGCAGCATATGGATGATATAGATGTCAAGAGAGTATAGCCTTCCCCAGCGTGCAAGAAGACCCAATAGTATCCCCCTGTATATTGCCAAATCTCTCTCAGCTAACAAAAGCATAGAAATCGACATAAAAACAGTTCCAATGTATAAGACAGGTTTGAACGATGGGTCAAAATTTTTTAGAAAAGCATTTTCTACGTAAACCAATATAATCGACAGAAAAAATACCACGCATATTTTTGGGGTGCTGAGGTTTTTACAGAATTTGCATTCTCTCAGATAATCTCCAAGGAGGAAAAATGGCAAAGCCATAAAGAGAAAATTTCTATACACCATCTCCTTTAATTGCCAATCAAGCAAAATTTTCGAATAACAACTCAAAAACAGAGATACGGTCAATAAAATCGGAATAAGAATATATAATTTTTTTCTTTCAACAAAATGATTGCTTGCCCATATGAATACTAGTACGTATAAAAAAGCACTCAAATACCACAAATGGCTACCAACAGGAGGTAAATTAAAAATTAGAAAATATAGCCAAGGTTTAGTGTCTCTAAAAAAGAAGTAATCAAGGCGTACCATAGTAAATGTCGGGAAAATGGATAGTGCTAAAGGCGGCTCAAAAGTAATAAAAGAATGAACCACATCCCAAATTATATATATTATTGTTGAGAAAAAGAGCAATTTGAGAGTTTTTATAATTTGCTTTTTCTGAGCGCTTTTACTTTCTACAGAAGAATAAAAATAACCGCTTATCATAAAAAATACCGGGACAGCGGATCTTGTTAAAGGAAGGAGAAGTTTCGCGTCGTTTTGCGCTGTGTGAATATAGATGACAAAAAAAGCACAAATAAATCTCAGTAAGTCAATTCCTGTATATCTTTCAGAGCTAATATTGAGGTTCACTTCAGACCACCTCCAACTGCATCAAAACTTCCGCAATATAATTATATATCCATAGCTAAGTCAATTCAATATAAATTTGCCCTGTGTTTCTGCACTGATTTATCCGATCAAATTCATTTCTTGTAAAGACATGACATAGTGCAAGCTTCCTTTTAGCAGATAGTTTTTCTCCTTCCTAGCGCTAATCTGAGTGCCGCAATGGAAAAGGCATGTTATTAAAGAACAGAGCTAATCAATAGTTTGCCTGTTTGCATAAAAAAACTGCCGCAAAAATGTTATTATTATATATAATCACCCCGGAGGGAATGGAAAAAGCCGACGGGGCGATTTGAATTAAAAAGCAAAAATTTAGAAAAACGGAAAATTTTGCTTTCATTTAAATGAAAATCATAAAATTATTCGTCACTTTGCAACTAAATAAAAGGCGATTATCAGCATATTGTTCATTGACTCAAAATGACGGCAATGATAGAATGAAAGCAAGATAAAATCAAACTGGCATATTATGTACGTGGAGTATTGCATATGAAGAAAATGTATGTTTTGATAGGCAATTACGGCAGCGGCAAGACAGAACTGGCCCTGAACTTTGCCATTAAAGCGGCTGAGCGCGGTGAGCGCACTGAGCTTCTGGATCTGGACATGGTAAATACCTATTTCCGTCTCACAGAGCGGGGCAAGATGACCCGCATGAAAGAGATAAGGCTGGTATCCCCCAACTTTGCCTGCTCCGGAATTGAAACCCTCTCCGTTCCGGCTGAGGTTGCCTCCGCTTTCGCGATGGACTGGGATACCGTCGTTTTCGACGTGGGCGGAGACCCCACCGGCGCCAACGCTCTGGGCCGCTATTATCAGGACTTCATGGCTCTTGAAGAGGGCGCTCTTGAGGTTCTGAACGTTGTGAACACCCGCCGCCCGCTGGCAGGCACCGTGGAGAAAATAGTCAAGCTCCAGCAGGATATGGAGCGCTACTCCCGCCTTAAGATCACCGGCATGATAAATAACACAAATCTCTCCACAGCCACCTCCGAGGCCGACCTGAGAGACGGCTATGAGATCATAAAGCAGGTCTCCATAGAAACTGGAAAGCCGGTTTTGTATACCTCCGGCAAGAAGGAGTTTCTGGATAAGTTCCTTGCAGAGGGGCACGACCCCAAGTATATCGGCACCCCCATCGCCATCGACACCTACATGCAGCGCGACTGGGACAGCTGGATAGACGGGCTTCAGTAAACAACCGCGCAAGCGGTTTGAAATAGGAATCAATTTTAGGCAAATATAATAGAAAAGAGGTAGTATCATGGTAAAGGTAACGATCAATGAGCTGGTCTGCAAAGGCTGCGGTCTCTGCGTCAGAGCATGTCCCAAGGCTGTGCTCGCCCTTTCCAAGACCAAGCTCAACGCCAAGGGCTATCACCCCGCCGAGGTAGTTCAGCCTGAAGCGTGCATCGCCTGCGCATCCTGCGCACGCACCTGCCCGGATGTGGCAATCAGGATAGAGAAGGAATAAGGAGGAAAGAAAAAATGGCATTGACTCTTATGAAGGGTAGCGAAGCTATCGCGGAAGCCGCCATTCGCAACGGCGCCCGTTTCTTCTTCGGCTATCCTATAACCCCGCAGACTGAGATCCCCGAATATATGTCCGCCCGCATGCCTGAGATCGGCGGCTGCTATCTCCAGGCGGAGAGCGAAGTGTCCGCTATCAATATGGTCTATGGCGCAGCCAGCACCGGTGCCCGCGTCATTACCTCTTCTTCCAGCCCCGGCGTCAGCCTCAAGCAGGAGGGTATATCCTACTGCGCAGGCGCCCGTCTCCCGTGCGTTATCCTCAACGTCATGCGCGGCGGCCCCGGCCTTGGCAGTATCCAGGCCTCTCAGGGTGACTATTTCCAGGCAGTCAAGGGCGGCGGCAATGGTGACTACCACCTGCTCACCTATGCTCCCGCATCCATTCAGGAAGCCATCAATATCTTCTCCTTCGCCTTCGACAAGGCCGAAAAGTACAGAATTCCCGTGCTGTTCCTTGCAGACGGTATCATGTGCCAGATGATGGAGCCTGTGGAGATGCCCGAGATGATCGACTTCAAGATCGATCCCGAGGCAAAGCCCTGGGCCACCACCGGCTTCAAGCCCGGCGATGATCCTGCTAAGAGAGCCATCATCAACTCTCTCTTTATCAACACCGAGGAGCTGACCGAGCACAATAACCTCCTGCAGGCCACCTATCGCGAGATCGAGGCCAACGAGGTCATGTACGAAACTTACCTGACCGAGGATGCCGACATTGTCATCACCGCATTCGGTACTGTTGCCCGTATTGCCAAGTCCGCAGTCAACGAGCTGCGCGCACAGGGCATCAAGGCCGGTCTCTTCCGTCCCATCACCGTATGGCCCTTCCCCTACAAGGAGCTGGCTGAGGTCACCAAGAACGCAAAGGCCGTTCTGGACGTTGAGGCCAACGAAGGCCAGATGCTGCAGGATGTAAAGCTTGCCATAAACGGTGTACTGCCTGTTGATTACTTTGGTCACTGCGGCAGCCTTATGCCCACCACCGCAGAGATCGTTGCAAAAGTCCTCGAAATGAAGGAGGGAATATAAATGTCCGTCGTATTTGAAAAAACCAGTTATCTGACCGACAAACAGTTCCACTACTGCCCCGGCTGCAACCACGGCATTATCCACCGTCTGGTTGCCGAAGCTCTGGAAGAGAGCGGCATGGGCGGAAACATAGTGGGCGTTGCACCTGTCGGCTGCTCCGTTTTCGCATATGACTACTTCAATGTGGATATGATCGAGGCCGCCCACGGCCGCGCTCCCGCAGTTGCTACCGGTGTAAAGCGCGTCAAGCCCGACGCACTGGTATTCACCTATCAGGGCGACGGTGACCTTGCCTCCATCGGTACTGCCGAGATCGTCCATGTGGCACACCGCGGCGAGAAGATCACCACCATCTTCGTCAACAACGCCATCTACGGTATGACCGGCGGCCAGATGGCACCCACCTCTCTCGTGGGCCAGAAGACCACTACCTCTCCCTACGGTCGTAACGAAGACTGGTGCGGCGCACCTATCAAGATGAGCGAAATGCTCGCCCAGGTTCCCGGCTCTTACTATATAGAGCGCTGCGCCGTCAACAACAACGCAAACATTCTCAAGACCAAGAAGGCCATCAAGAAAGCATTCAAGTACCAGATGGAAGGCAAGGGCTTCTGCATGGTAGAAGTTCTTTCCACCTGCCCCACCAACTGGGGTCTCAGCCCTGTTGAGTCTCTCAAGTGGCTGGAAGAGAACATGATGCCTTACTATCCTCTGGGTGTTTACAAAGACAAGGGGGCTGAATAATCATGACAAAACAGTTTGTATTTGCAGGTTTCGGCGGTCAGGGTATGCTGCTTATAGGCAAGTTCGTTGCCATGGCCTGCATGCTTGACGGCAAGCATGTCTCCTGGCTTCCCTCCTACGGTCCCGAAATGCGCGGCGGTACTGCCAACTGCTCCGTTATTGTCAGTGATGACGATGTGGGATCTCCCATTGTTGACGCTCCCGACGTGGTTGTGGCAATGAACGGCCCCTCTCTCGACAAGTTCGAGATGAGCGTCAAGCCCGGCGGCACTCTGGTCATCAACAGCTCCATCATTGACCGCAAGAGCGTCCGCGAGGATGTCACCGTTGTCTACTGCGATGCCATGGGCATTGCCGACCAGGTCAAGAACCCCAAGGGTGCAAACGTGGCAATTCTGGGCGCAATGCTGGCCAAGGAGCCTATTGTCGGCCTCGACAAGATGGAAGAGGCCATCAAGATAGAGCTGGGCGAGAAGAAGATGCGCTTCTTTGAAGGCAACAAGGCAGCTCTGCTTGCCGGTATCGAAGCCGCCAAGTAAGTATTTCTCAGATAATAAAACACTCCCGAAATTTTGTTTCGGGAGTGTTTTTGTGCTTTCATGTATGATATCAAAATTGCATCAAAGGAGCGGAGCCGTCATCCTCAGCCTTCTCTATGGCGCGTACCACAGCCTCATAGCTGTAAGTGTCGCTGACGGGAACGGTAAAGCTGTCGCCTACCTTTTTGCCCAGAACCTGCTGACCGAAAGGAGACTCCTTGCTGATAAGCCCCCGTCTGGGGTCGCATCTTACGGTTGTGACCACCTGAATGGTCTGCACCTCGTCATCCTCTGGAATGTATATCTCTACCCTGTCGAAAAGACCCACCTGATCGGCGGCGGAGCGGTCATCTATTATACGGGCGGTTTTTATCATGCCCTCAAGATATCGGATGCGGCTGCGGTTTTTATTCTGAGCCTGCTTTGCCGCCTTGTACTCAAAGTTCTCGCTCAGATCGCCGAAGGCACGGCAGCGCTTGACTTCCTCAATAAGCTGGGGCATAAGCTCAAGCCTGCGATAGTCCAGCTCTTCCTTCATTTTGGCAATATCTTTTCTTGTCAGCTCGTCGTGCATGGCTCTTCCTTCTCAGATATCTATATTGATGGTGTCAAGGCCGTTTTTCTCAAACTCGTCCAGATAGTCTTCCATTCGCAGTGCCAGCTCACCGAAATCCTCAGGATCCTCGTTTTCAAGGCCCAGATCCCGCCTTGCCAGCTCCTCTGCCAGAATATTGTAGAAAACCGCGTCCTCATAGTCGGCAATGGCCTCGTGAATACCCCCGTCCTCATATGCCTTGGAGGGGAAAATATGCCCGTGCCATGTCTGCACCAGTGAGCGCATACCGTTTGCCGGACAAAGGGAAAAAAGCTTTTCCTGCAAAAGGTCATAGTCCTCGAAGCGGTCGTCACCTCTGGTGGAGTTGAGTATCCAGTTGCCTATATATGCCATGTCAAGCAAACGCCTGAACTCTTTTTCAGAAAGCTCAATATTCATGCTCTTGCCTCCTTGGGCTCAGTCCAACACAGGTTGAACCGTATATTCTTATTATAGCATTTTGCCGCATATAATTCTACTATTGAGAATAAACAAATTTTTCTTGTATTGGATGACAAAATGCATTATAATATATCGGCTTATCATTATGTAGTCGTATTTTGAGGATATTTCATGGACAACAGACCCATAGGGGTATTTGACTCCGGCCTTGGTGGGCTGACTGCCGTTCAGGCCCTTCGTGAGCTTTTGCCCGATGAAAATATAATATACTTTGGCGATACTGCCCGGATGCCCTACGGCACAAAAACCGTAAAGCAGCTCAGGCAGATGGCTTTGCAGGATATGGAGCTTCTGGCGGAGAGAGGCGTAAAGGCCATTATTGCCGCCTGCGGCACTGTCTCCAGCACCGCAGCCGATGTGCTCTCATCCTTCCACCTGCCTGTATTCAATGTGGTGGATGCAAGTGTCAGAGCCATGGCGGAGACTCAGGGCAGCGGACCTCTGGGCGTTATCGCTACCCGCGCCAGCATAGAAAGCGGAGTTTTCAAGCGGCGCATAACCCAGCTTGCACCGGAAAAAAAGGTCATCGCCGTGCCCTGTCAGAGCTTTGTGGAGCTTATCGAAAGCGGCCACAGCGATGCAGATGACCCGCAAGTGCAAAAATGCGTGGCTGAAAGCCTTCAGCCCTTGCGCGATCAGAATATCAGCGCCTTGCTTCTGGGCTGCACCCATTTCGGGTATCTCAGTGAGGCTATAAGCGGATATCTGGGTGATGATGTGAAGCTTGTGAGTGCTTCTTACTGCGCGGCAAAAAGCATGAGCAGCTATCTCAAGGCCCGGGCCATGACCGGCGGCACAGGTCGTGTTCAGTATTGCACCAGCGGCGATGTACGGGACTTTTCACAGAACGCCTCCCGCCTGATGGGCAGGAACATTGCACCGCTCGTATCCGCCGTGACACCTATGGAGGTGGATAAGCTATGATGAAAGATGTTGTAATTTCCATGCACAGTGTGCATGGCTATGACTCCGATAATGCCGATACCATAGATTTCTGCACTGACGGTTACTTCTACAGGGAAGGGGACGTGTCCTGCTTCAGCTACATGGAATCTGAGGTCACAGGCATGGAGGGCACCCGCACCAGTGTGGTGGTGCGTTCCGATGAGATCGTAATAGACCGGGACGGTCTTGTAAGCGGACGGATGGTGTTCAGGGAAGGACAGAAAAATTCCTTCCTCTATTCCACACCCTACGGTACTGCCACTCTTGGCATAAATACCCGCAGAATATTTCACGATTTCAACGAAAACGGCGGCAGCATGGAAGTGGACTATGTGATGGACATGGAGCATGAGTTTGTGTCCAGAAACAGGATATATCTGAAGATAAAAGAACAGGAAGGGATCTTTGCAAATGGCTAACCTTATTCAGAAAGCAAAAGACAGCATTAACGATATCATAAACGCAGCATACGCAAAGGCCGTAGCTGCCGGACAGCTGCCCGAGGGTGCGCCTCTCTCCGGCCTTGTGGAGATACCCAAGGATACCGCCAATGGCGACTATGCTGCAAACCACGCCATGACCGGTGCCAAGGCCATGCGCATGGCCCCCAGAAAGATAGCCGAAACTCTTGTTGCCAATATGGAGCTTGAAGGCAGCTGGTTTGACTCTGTTGAGTGTGCAGGCCCCGGCTTTATTAACTTCCGTCTGGGCCACGGCTGGTACGGCGACGTGCTGGGCAATGTGTGCGCAGAGGGCGCGGACTATGGCAGAGTTGAAGTGGGTCAGGGCAAAAAGGTGATGGTGGAGTTTGTTTCCGCCAACCCCACAGGCCCCATGCACATGGGCAACGCCAGAGGCGGCGTACTGGGCGACGCTCTCGCCAGCGTGCTGGACAGAGCAGGCTATGAAGTCTCCCGCGAATTTTACGTAAATGACGCCGGCAACCAGATAGAGAAGTTTGCCCAGTCCATCGACAGCCGCTACCAGCAGCTCATTCTGGGTGAGGACAAGGTTGAGTTCCCCGAAGACGGCTACCACGGCGATGACATAAAGGTTCTTGCAAAGAAGTTCTTTGAAAAGTACGGCGAGGAGCATCTTCACACCGATATCACCGAGCGCCATGCAGTCATGGCCCGCTTTGGTCTTGAAAACAACATCCCCAAGATGCAGTCGGATCTTCGCCGCTACGGCATAGAGTACGACACATGGTTTTTCGAGTCCACCCTCCACGACAGCGGCTTTGTGGCAGACTCCGTGGCAGAGCTTGAGAAGCGCGGCTACATCTACGAAAAGGATGGCGCACTCTGGCTCAAGACCTCCCAGATCCTCACCGAGAAGCTTCTGGCCGCAGGTAAGAAACAGGAAGATATAGACAAACTGGAGCTTAAGGACGATGTTCTTCGCCGCGCCAACGGTTTTTATACCTACTTTGCAGCAGACATCGCCTACCACCGCAACAAGTTTGCCGACCGCGGCTTTGACAAGGTCATCAATGTCTGGGGTGCAGACCACCACGGCCATGTGGCCCGCCTCAAGGGCGCTATGGATGCACTGGGTCTGGACGGAGAGAACAGGCTGGACATCGTTTTGATGCAGCTTGTAAAGCTGATGAGCAACGGCGAAGAGGTGCGTATGTCCAAGCGTACCGGCAAGGCCATCTCCCTCACAGACCTTCTGGATGAAATAAGCGTGGACGCTGCCCGTTACTTCTTCAACTCCCGACCCGAGTCCCCTGTGGTATTTGATCTGGAGCTTGCCAAACGTCAGGACAGCGAAAACCCTGTGTACTATGTCCAGTACGCCCACGCCCGTATCTGCACCATGCTGACGGCTCTTGCCGCTGAGGGTCACGCCGTACCCGACTGTGCAAATATAAACACCGCGCTCCTCTCCACTGATGCTGAGCGTGAGCTTATAAAGCAGCTGGCTGCCCTGCCGGAGGAGATCACTCTGGCTGCAAGGGATTATGACCCCAGCCGCATCAATAAGTACGTCACCGAGCTTGCTGCCCGCTTCCACAAGTTCTACACCGTCTGCCGCATCCGCGACGCGGAGAAGGAGCTTCTGGAGGCAAGACTGCTGCTGGCCGATTGCGTACGCCGCGTTATCGCCATCTCCCTTTCCGTTATCGGTGTGTCCGCACCGGAAAAAATGTGATATTCAAGTCCGCCGCTTTCCCGTGGCGGACTTTTTCTTTATGCGGATCTTAACGCTTTTTCTTGACTTGATGTCCAGCAAAATTTAAAATAATAACAATAAAATATAAGGGAGGCAAAACAATGGATAATATCAAAAAAATCTGGTACCGCACGTTTCAGTTTGGCCTCAATATAGGCTCCCGCGCTCTGTACTGGAGAAAGCCCAAGCTCATATCCGGTGCAGGCAGCCGCAAGGAAATTGCCGGGCTTTTCAAGGCACGGGGCATAAACAGGGTCATGGTAGTCACCGGCCGCCATGTGGGCAAAAGCATCGCTCCGGAAATAATGGAGAGCATGAAAAGAGCTGGCATAGACTGTGTACACTATTCAAAGGTGGAGGCCAATCCGTCCACCACAACTGTACATGAAATAGAAAAGCTTTACAGGGAAAAAGATTGCAGGGGCTTTCTGGCCATCGGCGGCGGCTCACCCATGGATGCGGCCAAGGCTGCTGCTGCACTAGTAGCCAAGCCGGGCAAATCCCTGAATGATATGGCCGGGCTTTTCAAGGTCCTCAAGCGCCTGCCTTTCTTTGTGGCGGTGCCCACCACCGCAGGCACAGGCTCTGAGACCACAATCGCGGCCGTCATAACCGACGCTGAAACCCACCATAAATATGCCATAATGGATCTGAGCCTTATCCCGCGCTGCGCCGTTATGGACCCGGAGCTTACCCGCGACCTGCCGCAGAAAACCACTGCCACCACCGGCATGGATGCACTGACCCACGCAGTAGAGGCCTTTCTCTGCTGGACAAACCGAACCGCCGAGGTGGACAGCTTTGCTCTCGAGTCCACCGCCGCCATATTCAAATATCTGGAGCGGGCCTATGCCGATGGCGGCGACATGGAGGCCAGGGAAGAACTGCTCAATGCCTCGTTCAAGGCGGGTTTTGCCTTTACCAGAGCCGGCGTGGGCAATGTACACGCCATAGCGCACACTCTCGGTGGACTCTACGGCACGCCCCACGGCCTTGCCAACGCCGTGATACTTCCCATTGTGCTTGAAGACTATGGCGAGAAGGTATACCCCAGACTTGCAAAGCTTTGCGAGGCCGCCGGGCTGGGAGTTGAGGGCAGCGATGAAGAAAAGGCCAGGGCCTTTATAAAAGAAATATACGCTATGAATGCACGAATGGGCATTCCCCGGGGAATAGACTCTATTGAGGAGAAAGACATAGCTCAGATGGTGAAGTGGGCGCTGGCAGAGGCCAACCCCACCTATCCGGTGCCGGTGGTCTATACCGAAAAGCGCTGCGCCCAGGTCATCCGCAGGATAAAAGAAATGGCGCATTAAGGAGAAAAAATTGCAGTTATCCGAACTTAAGCTGATCTCAGCCAGCAATATAATAAGGCTTCGGACTGAGGCTCATATGACTCAGGCAGAGCTGGGTGCAAAGCTCAGCTATTCCGATAAGACCATATCCAAATGGGAGCGGGGCGAGGCCATACCCGATGCTTATGTGCTCACACAGCTTGCCTCACTTTTCGGGGTGAGTGTGGACTATCTTCTTTCCTCCCACGACAGCTGGGAAGCCCCCGTTGAGGAAGAAGAGCAGATGAAAAAGCCCCGTTACAGCGAGTGGAAGATAATACTCTTGGCTGTCATCTCCGTATGGACGGGCTTTCTCACGGCCTTTGTGGCCTTGTGGATATTCGACATTGTCTGGTGGGAGATTTTTATAGTGGCTCTGCCTGCATCCTTTACGGTGCTGACGGTGCTGCTGGCGGTATTTAGGCGTAGGCGCTATATGAGCTGGTGTATAGGAGCACTGGTATTTTCGCTGTTGCTTCTGGTTTTTGTGGTTATACCGGATATGAAATGGTGGCAGCTGCTCATTCTCACCGTGCCGGCAGAGCTTATTGTTTTTCTCTCCTTCCATCTCCGGGTAAATGAGGAAAACCGGGAAAAATAATGACTTTTAAAGGACATTCTACAATAAGTAGAGCGGGCGAAAAGCCCGCTCTCTTTGTGTTCTATAAATCGTAGAGACTGTAAAACACACAATTTCTTGTTCTTTTAAAGACCCGGTGCTAAACTCAAGACAATAAGCAAAGGAGTCAGACACATGAAAGAATATATTTTAAGCTGCTGTTCCACGGCAGATCTGACAAAAGAGCATTTCCTCTCCCGCAGCATAAACTACATTTGCTTCCACTATGCCCTTGACGGCGTGGAGTATCTGGACGATCTGGGTGAGACCATACCATTTGATGAATTTTACGCCAGAATGAGTCAGGGCGCGGATACCCGCACCTCTCAGGTGAATATCTCCGAGTACGTGGACTATTTTTCTGCCTTTGCTGAGGCGGGCAAGGACATCGTGCACGTTTGCCTCAGCTCCGGCATATCCGGCACCATAAACTCCGCCAGAAACGCCGCTCTCATCATCAAGGAGCGCTATCCTGACTGCAATATCTACATAGTTGACTCTCTGGGTGCCTCTTCCGGCTACGGCCTTTTGATGGATGCGCTGGCCGACAGGCGGGATGAGGGCATGAGCGCAGAAGAGCTTGTGAACTGGGCCGAGGACAACCGCCTTCGCGACCACCACTGGTTCTTTTCCACCGACCTTTCCGCTTACGTGCGCGGCGGCAGAATATCCAAGACCGCAGCGGTGTTCGGCGGTCTTCTGGAGATTTGCCCGCTTCTGAACATGGATAATCAGGGCAGACTCATTCCCCGTGCCAAGGTACGTACCAAGAAAAAGGTGATAAACGAGATAGTTGCCCGCATGGAGCAGTTTGCCGATGATGGCCTTGACTATTCCGGCAAGTGCTACATATCCCAGTCCGCCTGCTATGAGGACGCAAGGCAGGTTGCGGACATGATAGAGGCCCGTTTCCCCAAGCTCAACGGTAAGGTGGAGATAAACTCCGTGGGTACCACTATCGGCGCCCACACCGGCCCGGGTACTGTGGCCCTCTTCTTCTGGGGCAAGGAGCGTACAGAGTAAAAAAACGAAAAATTACAGCGGCTCAGGTGTGTTATTTCCTGTTTCAACACGCCTGAGCCGCTTATTTTCAGTTTTTAGCCAATTTCGTGAACGTGGTCAACATACTCTGAATAGAAATCGTAGCCCGCTATTGAATCAACCCCGTAATATTGGCTCATGTATACATTGCCGTATTCCTCAGCTGTGGGGAAGGAGATACCGTATGCCACGGAGTATTTTGTGGAAGCGTATAGACTTGGTATTCTGAATTCGGTTTGCCCGGCCTCTTTTCCCTCCAGAATGGTTCGTTTGTTGGCCATGTTTTGCATAAACGTGGCAGCACAATCTCCTGCGCCATATATACACCAGAAAAGTGTTGCAACGAATATTACTGCAGCCATACTTGAAATCAGACGCCTGTAATCATCAAACAGCTCCACGACCAGAATAACATCAGCCATAATCAGATATATTACTGCCGGCATGGCGCAGCGCACAGGATATATGGGTGCAATAAGCATAACTCCGTTGGCACAGATAAAGCCAAGGATAAAAACAAAGGACAAAAGCAGCTTTTCTTTGCTATGCCCGCCGAGGATACAAAGAACAAACAGGACAACATAGATAAGCCCCGGTACTTTCAGCATTTTGAAAACATTCATTACAGTTACAAAGCTTCTGTAATACCCAAAGTACGAGAGCGTATGCAGCTTCACGGACACCTCTCCGGGCTGTATGGCCATAAAGAGAATACCGCAGGCAAAAGCAAGCAGCGCAATTATCCACGATGCGCCGATTTTCTCTTTCCTGTAAAGTCCTTTCAACAGCAGGAACGCTGCCGCAAGCACGAATGTTGCTGTCGCCATGGACTCCTGAAAAGCTCCGGCAATAAAGCCCAGTATAATAAGAGCTGCCTTTCCTGCAAAAGAGGATATCTCCGCGCTGCTGTTATAGTACCTGAAATAATACAGCAGGAACAGAAGGTTTGCACAGACTGCCCAGAGATAGTTTATAGAGCCATCCAGCCACAAAAACACCTCACCAAAAGCCGGAACCACAAGCCATACATAGCAAAAGACCAGCAGCAAAGCAAAATTGTTTCTGACGTTGGGGGCAATGAACGAGCAGCATAAACGCAGCAATGCAGCGAACATAGCCGCATTGACAAAGTTGAAAATGAACTTTGGCAGCATTTCAAAAAACTGCACCAGAGTGTGCGCTACCAGCCGCCCATTAAGAATTTTGCCGTGGGCTATCATTGACGGAATAATGTCGCTTACGCTGTCCACCAACTCTGAATTGTCAAATCTGAAATGATATGCGTAGTCATCTGCGTGGTAGGGCGTCAGCATGTTGCAAAGCAGAATAAGCAGAAAAATACTGATGTAGATTGTTTTTTCTGCTCTTTTGGAAGCAGACAGCTTTTCAATATATACAGAAGCTTTGTTATCTTTCATCCCTTTTCACCTTCTCAATTCAGCGTCACAGATAAAAAAGGGTAATCCCCTTTACATACAGCCAGTATATAGTTCATTACTCTGATTTTCAACTTTTTTTTGCCTTAAATTAAGCTCTGTTTTAACTGCTTGGATTTTTGCCGTCTGCGTGAAGTGCAGTTTTTCCTTTTTCTCCCTTGTCCTGCCGCCCGTTATAATATAAAATAATGGAAAATATGAAAGGGACTTTGTTTTATGGAATTTGAAAATAAAGTAGTCGTGATCACAGGCGGCGCAAGGGGCATAGGCAAGGCCATATGCGAGCATTTTGAAAAAGAGGGCGCAAAGGTCTGCCTGATAGACATTCTGGAAAATGACTTTTTCGTGGGCGATATTTCAGATAAGGCCAATCTTGAAGCCTTCGCTAAAAAGGTGATTGAAAAATACGGCAGGGTGGATGTGCTTGTAAATAACGCCCTTCCCATCATGCGGGGCATTGACACTTGCAGCTTCGAGGAGTTTCAGTACGCGCTCTCCGTTGGCGTGACCGCGCCCTTCTATCTTGCAAAGCTTTTTATGGACCATTTTGCAGAAGGCGCCTCCATCATCAACATCTCATCTTCCCGGGACAGGATGAGCCAGCCCCAGACCGAAAGCTACACGGCCGCAAAGGGCGGCATATCAGCCCTGAGCCATGCACTGGCGGTAAGCCTTGCAGGAAAGGTGCGTGTAAATTCCATTTCCCCCGGCTGGATAGATACGGCCTACACCGTCTACGAAGGGCCGGACGCCGTGCAGCAGCCGGCGGGCAGAGTGGGCAATCCGGATGACATAGCAGCTCTCGCACTGTTTCTGGCCTCAGACAAGGCGGGCTTTATCACCGGCGAGAATATCTGCGTGGACGGCGGCATGACAAGGCTTATGATATACCACGGCGACCACGGCTGGAAGCTGGACACGTAATGAGCACAGTGTGTTGATTTTCCGCCCATAGATGTTATATAATCACATAAAACAGTATCGGAGGTCACCATGAAAAAGAGATTATCCGCCCTTATTATCGCGCTTGCTATGCTTATCTCCCTTGCCCCCTGCTGCCTTGCCGCAGAGGCTGAGGAGGTTTATGAGCACGTTTTTCCCGACTGGTATAATACCACTTACACTGTCACTGTTCCCGTCCCCGCAGAATACGACATGGAAAATGAGGCTGACGCGGCAGCTTTCGGGGAGTGGATATCATCCCTCTGCACTGAAAACGAGGACGGTTCTGTAACTTACAGGCTGGACAAGGCAACTCACGAGGCATGGCTGGAGACAGCCGATCTCTGGATAGAGCATATGGTAGACCAACAGTTGGGGGAAGCTCCTGTCCGGGTTGAGGTAGCTGAGGACTACAGTTCCTTTGTTATTACCACTACCGGCCAGTTGACTCCGATAGATATCATGTTAAATTCTTTTCCCACCAGTGTCGCCGGTATAGCGATTACGGTTCTTCCCCTTTTGGGTGTTGACCCGGAGCAGATTTCCATACGCTATGTTGATGGCCTTGCCGGCACTCTTATGGAAGAAAAGAGCCTTCTTGAGCATATAGAACAATATAATCAGACAGCATCGGGATTCAGCCTTTCCGACGCTTATTTCGACAGCGGCGCTATGAGATCTCTTGGCCGCTTCGAGGAGTGGCTCAGCGCACAGGGCTATGACGATGTGAAAACCGCATATCCTCCCCATATGGGCATCGACACTACAGCCGACCCGAACATGGAAGCCGGTGAGGGGGACTTTGTGATCAGCGATGAACTTATGAACAATTTGCTCCAGGGCTTGGAGGTTCTGGAACAATTTGGCTAAACAATTAGCGGCGGAAAATTCCGCCGCTGTTTTTGTAACCTTTTGCCCTTTTCAATTGTATATTAAGTGAAAGGCCTTTCAGACAGGATAAAGAGGTATGGCTCATGAGAATGGACAGCGCAGTGCTGGTTGAAAAATATCAGGACAGGCTCTTCGCCGCAGCCTTCAGCGTATGTAAAGACCCGCAGGACGCGGAGGATGTGGTACAGGAGAGCTTCATAGCCTATCACAGCAGCAAAAAGGAATTTGAAAGCGAAGAGCACATAAAGGCATGGCTATTGAGAGTTACCATCAACAGGGCGAAAAACGCCTGCCGCGCCCTCTGGCGCAGGGCAACTGTGCCCTTGGAGGACTACGCCGACAGCCTTGAGTTTGAGTGCAGTGCGGACAGAGAGCTTTTTGAAACGGTGATGAGCTTGCCGGAGAAGTACAGAATAGCGCTGCATCTATACTATTTTGAGGACTATCCGGTGAAGGAGATTGCAAAGATACTTTCAATCAGCGAGAGCAATGTAAAGGTGCGCTTAAGCCGTGGACGAGCCATGCTGAAAGAAATTTTGAAGGAGGACAGGGCAGAAAATGAATGAACATGAACGCTACAAAAGAGCATTTTCCGTGCTCCATGCCTCCGCGAAAATTGATCTGGAGGCTGAAATGAAGCATAGACCAAATTATAAAAAGAGACTTGCCACAGTCTCAGTATGCGCGGCGCTGATTCTTGCGCTGACAGCCAGCGCCTTTGCCGTGGGCGGCGATACTCTCAAGCGCTTACTGGGCTGGGACGGGCATATAGAGGTACACGAGTATGAAAACGAAATTGGAGAAACAATAGAAAGTATCCATTACGGCATAAGTGAGCCTGTGCGCATTGAGGACGGGCGGATGTACTTTATCGCCAACGGCGAGGATGAGGATATTACGGATATCGTCACAACGGGCGGGACATATTCCTACACCTATGAGGACGAGAACGGCTGCACCTATCTTATTTTAGTGGGCCTTAACTCTACAGAGCTTGAAAGCTACGGCTATGCGGAGTTTATCAGAACATCCGAAGACAGCTGGAGAGGCGGTCACGCCCACAATATCGCCTACACGAAAACCGCGGAGGGCGAAGTGTGCCTGTGGCTTGAGCAGGGCAAGGAGGAATATAATCTGCCCTGGTAACAAAATCCCGGAGGCCGAGAACCTCCGGGATTATTCAAACAAGCTTATCTGAGTATTGCTTTTGCGCTCAAACTCATTCAGGTACGCAAAAATCCTGTCATTGTCATGGACTATGCCAAGTTCCTCACAGCGGCGGTGGAAATATGTGGTCAGTGCTTTCTCGTTGGGGCTTGGCAGCTCATAGGCAAGGCCGTAGCTGCCGATATAGCGCGATTTCAGGCCGGGGAAATGCCTATCCAGCTTTGCATAGAAATACTCCCGGTTGCCGTCTCTGAGAGTCAGCCCCATACCGAAGTTTATTACGCCCCATACGCCTGCCTGACTGCACATATCCAGAATGCTTTCGATATTCTCCACCGTGTCATTTATAAAAGGCAGGATGGGGCAAAGCCATACTACAGTGGGTATGCCCGCCTCTTTAAGCTTCATAAGGGCGTCAAAGCGTCGGCTTGTGGGACAGACAGCAGGCTCAATGATGCGGCAGAGCTCGTCATCCGCCGTGGTGAGGGTCATCTGCACCACGCACTTTGTGTTCTCATTTATTCGCCTTAAAAGCTCAAGGTCATCAAGCACGGCGTCAGACTTGGTGATAAGAGTTGCGCCAAAGCCGTATTTATAGATAAGCTCCAGCGCGGCCCTTGTGTAGCGGAGCGTGCGCTCTATGGGCATATATGGGTCGCTCATGGAACCTGTGCCTATCATGCAGGACTTTCTTTTGCGGCGAAGGCTGTCTTCAAGGAGAATGAGGGCGTTTTTCTTCACGGCGATATCCTCAAAATTGTGCTCCATGCCGTAGCAGCGGCTTCTTGAGTCGCAGTAGATGCAGCCGTGCTGACAGCCCCGGTACAAGTTCATGCCGTTTTGGGATGAGAGTATGGACTTGGCCTCTATATAGTGCATCACCGCGCCCCCTTTCCACTATATTATATCACAGCTCCCACTTGACAGAAATCCCCTTTCGGGGCTATGCTGAGAAAAAACAAGGAGCGCGCGGATATGGAGCTTTTGGATATATACAACGCCGCCCACGAGAAAACGGGGCGCATTATTGAAAGAGACGGAAAGGTGCTTGAGGGCGAGCGGCTTTTGCTGGTGCACGTATGTGTTTTCAACAGCCGGGGCGAAATGCTCATACAAAGGCGCAGCGATAATAAGGACCGTTACCCGGGCTGCTGGGATGTATCTGCCGGGGGCTTTGTGTCCAGCGGGGAGGACTCCCGTGAAGCAGTTATGAGAGAGGCAAAGGAAGAGCTGGGCTTGGAGTTTGACGAAAGTCAGCTTAAATTTCTCCTGACTGAGCCTTTTTCATATGTTCTGGATGACTTTTACATTGCCTTTTCCGATGCGAGCGCGGAGAGTCTCAGCTTCCAGAAAGAGGAAGTATCCGGGCTTAAATGGGTGGGCAGAGAAGAAGTATTTCAGATGCTCTCCGACGGCCGCTTTGTGGACTATGACGCAGAGCTAATGAAAAAGATATTTGATGCAATATAATTTCAGAGCGGCTGCAAAATGCAGCCGCTCTTGAATTTACATATTTATATTATCAGCCCGTATTTTTCAACAAGGGGCAAAAGCTCCTCATCGGAGAGACTGCCCTCATAGAGAGCTCTGCCCTGATAAAGTCTCAGAGCCTGCTCCAGAATTTCCACATCCTCACACACAAGGCAGAGGGGCTTTGATATCATGTACTGGCAATCGGCAAAGTTATCAAGCTCACGAATATCCTCAATGGCGATGGAAATAAGCTCGTCATCCTCCTCAAGAGCATCGGCCAGATCGTCCTCAAGCTCGTCGCTGCACAGCACAGCTTCACCCAACTCCACACCCGGATCAAGGAAGAAAGCCTGTTTTTCCGTGGCGCAGGGCAGCATATCCCGGTTTTCCGGGGAAATATCTGCCATAGGCAGGTTTTGCAAAGCCTCGCGGATGGCGGCGATATGGGCGCTCTCCGTACCGCAGCAGCCGCCGAAAAGCTTTACTCCGGCTTTGACAAGCTCCGGAATATAAGAGGCGAACTTATCCGGCGGGCAGTCGTACACTGTGTCACCCTCAACAAGCTGGGGCATGCCGGCATTGGCCTTGGCAATCAGCGGGAGGGAGCTTATTTTCTGCAAACGCTTTATGTGGCCGAGCATTTCCTCCGGTCCTGCCGAGCAGTTAAGACCGAAGGCATCCACGCCCATGCCTTCCATGACCACAAGGGCCGCGCATATGTCCGTACCACCCAGAGTGCGTCCATTTTCGTCACAGGTGAAGCTGACGAATACCGGCTTTTTGCTGACGCTCTTTACAGCCAGCACCGCTGCTCTGGCCTCGGCCATGGTCATCATAGTCTCTATCACGAAAAGATCAACGCCTGCTTTTTCAAGGGCTGCTGCCTGCTCGGTGTATATCTCCACCAGCTCTTCAAAGCGGGTGTCACCCAGAGGATACACGAAAAGCCCGGTAGGAGCTATGTCACCCGCTACCCACGCTTTGCCGTCCGCCGCTTCTCTGGAAAGGGCGGCAAGCTTCAGATTATATTCCTCAACCTTGTTGAAAAGGCCGCGACTTTCAAGTTTCACCCGGTTTGCGCCGAAGGTGGGCGTGTACAATATGTTGCTGCCTGCCTCAACATAGCTGCGCTGTATCTCCAATATGGCCTCCGGATGCTCAAGGGTCCATTTTTCCGCGCAGCAGCTGCCGTCAAAGCCGCGCTTTTGCAACTGGGTACCGGTAGCGCCGTCCAGTATCACGGGAAATCTCAGTTCCATTCCGTATCCTCCTCGTCAAAGCTCATATGTGCAGGGTAAAATTCATTGAAAAGTGGGTTGCCGGAAAGCTCAAGATAGTCACACATTTTTTGTACATCCTCAAGCTCTTTGCGCCGTTCAAGGCTCAATAGCGCCTGCTGCGCACCGGCAAGGGAGCTGTTGCCCACGCTGATAATCTTGCCCAGCAGCGCCCTGGGCAGCATGCCCATAGTAACTGCGCTGTCCGCTCTCATATGGGTGCCGAAGCCCCCGGCCAGATACAGCGCTTCTATTTCATCAAAGTCTGTCTCCGTGGCCTTCATAAGCACGCTTATGCCCGCCGCCACGGCAGCCTTTGCAAGCTGCAGCTGCCTTACATCGGCGGCTGTAAAGTATACCGAGTCATCGTCTGTCAGAAAAAGAAGGCCGTTGCCGTTCTCGTCCTCATCCAGCCAGCGCTCAAAGCCTGCCGGCGCATCATCCGGCGGCAAAAGCAATCCGCTTTCGTCCACAAGACCAAGTCGCAGCAGCACTGCCATAAGGTCAATAAGCCCGGAGCCACATATACCTTTTGGCTCCCCACCGCCGATGACCTGAAATTTAAATTCCCCATCTTCAAAGTCAACGTGGCTTATTGCACCGGGGGTGCTGGCCATGCCGCAGCTTATGCCCGCGCCCTCAAAGGCCGGCCCGCAGGCCACAGCACAGCTCAAAAAACCGTCACGACCGCCCAGAGCCATCTCACCGTTGGTGCCCACATCAAGAAAAAGGGCTTTCCTGTGCTTTTTTGCAATGTCCGTTGCCAGAAGTCCGGCGGTGATATCTCCGCCCACATAGCCTGCCACACAGGGGGCAAGATACACAGTTTTACCTTCTGCTTCAATGGCCTTCCCATCATCAAAAAGACTCAGCGGCGCAAAAGGCGCGACTGCAATGGAGGCAGGGGAGAGGGATGCAAAAATATGCTGCATGATGGTGTTTCCCGCAACGTAAAGCTCTGTCACAGCCTCATAGTTCACTTTGCACTCAGCGCAGAGCTTTTTTAGCATGTCAGATATCTGGTCGCGGATAAGCCGTGAAAGCAAGGTGAGCCCGCCGGGTTTTTCCACTGTATACTGACTGCGGCTCAACACATCCGCTCCGTATGAGCCCTGTGCATTCCACGCGGTGCCGCCGGAAAGCTCCCGCCCGTCGGAAAGATCGAAAAGCTTGATGGCGACAGTGGTGGTCCCAATGTCCACCGCCGCGCCGTAGCCAAAGCGGGGTGTGAGCGAAATTTCAGTGTCCACTGTGTCAGACATTATTTCTCCGCCCCGGAAAGCCTCGGGAAGAAGCACGGTACAGTCGCCCTCCACCTTTGTGCGGCAGGCAAGAACCTTTGTTGTCACGCTGCCTTTTACGACGGTCACAAGGCATTTTCCGCAAAGCCCCCTGCCACCGCAGGGCGCTGTCAGCTCAAAGCCGTTTTTGCGCAGCAGATCCATGAGATTTTCCCCGTCACAGGCAGAAAGCTCTGAAAAATAATTCCCTTGAATAAGCTTTACACTTGACACTTTCAACACCATTTTCTATAATTAATTTTTAGTTTGAATAAATTTTACACCTTCGTCTCTCTTTGTCAAGGAGTTTGTATGCAGGACATTGTTGCACTTGCCTTTGATGCGGGATTTTCCCATGTGGCAGAGCTTAATATGGACGCTGTTCTCGCTATGGATGAGGTGCGGGATATGTGCCGGGCCGACCGCTGTCACGCCTACGGGCATACCTGGAGCTGCCCTCCCGCCTGCGGCACACCGGAGCACTGCCAGAAGCGTATGAGCGCCTATCCCCACGGTATCCTTTTACAGACCACCGGCAGTCTGGAGGACGACTTTGATGTGGAGGCCATAGGCCGCACCCAGCTTCTGCATAAAAAGCAGTTTGAAACTCTTGTACGCCAAGTGCGGACATTGGACAGGGATTGTCTGCCGTTGACCGCAGGCGCCTGTACCATATGCCGCAAGTGTACCTATCCCACCCGCCCCTGTCGTTTTCCTGCGAAAATGTTTTCGTCCATGGAGGCCTATGGGCTGCTTGTCAGCGATGTGTGCAAAAAAAGCGGCCTTGAATACTACTACGGCCCCAAGACTATTACATATTCATCGTGTATTTTAACAAACTTGAACATAAAAGGAGTATAACACCATGGCAACCGCTAAAGAAATATTCCTCGAAACTCTGAAAAGAGACGGCAAGCCCGAGCGCCAGCTGGTGCAGTATGAAGCTATCCACATGATACTGCCCGACCCTGTAATGCTCTACGTGCGTGATGGCTGCGTCCCCGGCGCCACCCATCCGGACAAGTGGGGAACCCTCATCGCATGGCCTGCCGGTGATCCCGGTGCCACTCCCATCATCAACGATGAAAACAAGGTCTGCCCTGACATTACCCGTTGGAGAGAGTATGTGCACGCCCCTGACATTGAGGCCAACTGCACCCACGGCTGGGAGATATTCAGCGGTCTGGCAAAGCAGCAGGCAGGCAACGACAAGCTTCTCGCCGCGTTCATGCCCTGCGGTCTTTTTGAGCAGTGCCACTTCCTTATGGGCTTTGAGGACACCCTCACCAATCTCTATGAGCACCCTCAGGAGATGCATGAGCTTATTGACTACATCCTTGAGTACCGTCTCAAGTACGCAAAGCTGCTTATAGATAACTTCAAGCCTGATATGATTTTCTCCCACGATGACTGGGGCACCAAGAACGCCCTTTTTATGAGCCCTGAGATGTGGAGAGAGTTTTTCAAGGAGCCCTACCGCAAGTTCTACGGCTACATCCGTGAGCGCGGCTGCATCGCTCTGCACCATGCCGACTCCTACCTTGTTCCCATCGTTGAAGACATGGCGGAGATAGGCATTCAGGTGTGGCAGGGTGTTTTGCCCGAAAACGACATTCCCGCCCTTCAGCAGAAGCTGGATGGCCGTATGGTGCTCATGGGCGGTATAGGCGCCGCCATTGACAGAGCGGATGCCACCGAGGAGGAAATCCGCCCCTATGTGCGTCAGGCACTGGAGAGCTACTGCCCCGGCGGTCACTTCATTCCCAGTATCACCTACGGCATGAGCGGCACTATATTCAAGCATGTCGATCCTATAATCAACAGTGAGATCGATGCCTACAACAAAACTCTCCGCATGGGCGGTGCAAAGTCTGCCGCACCTGTCCGCCGCCGCAGCAGCGCAAGAGCGGAGAAGGCAGCAGCTCCCGCTGTCGAGGCTTCCGAAGCCCAGGGTATGGAAAAGCTGCTTGAAGCTCTCTGCAAGGGTCAGAAGAAAAAACTGGTCACTCTCTGTCAGGAGGCTCTGGATGCCGGCATTTCCGCACAGACTATTCTGGCTGAGGCTCTTGTACCCGGCATGACCCGCCTGGGCGATGACTTTACCAACGGCAAGGTTTTCGTACCCGAGCTTCTGATGGCTGCCCGCTGCATGAATGCAGCCACCGAGCTTCTCAAACCCCTGCTTGTCAGCGACACTCAGAAGGCTGCCGGTAAGGTCTGCCTTGGAACCGTGAAGGGCGACCTGCATGATATCGGCAAGAATTTGGTCAGGATAATGATGGAAGGCAGCGGCCTTGAGGTTATAGACCTTGGTGTGGATGTATCCGCAGAACAGTTTGTCAGAACTGCAAGGACTGAGGGCTGTGATATTATCGCCTGTTCCTCTCTTCTGACCACTGCCATGAACGAAATGCGCCGTATAGTCACCGTAGCTGAGGCTGAGGGTATCCGCGACAAGGTGAAGATCCTCGTAGGCGGCGCTCCCATTACTCAGGAATACTGCGATGAAATAGGCGCAGATGCCTATACCCACGATGCGGCCCAGGCTGCACGCACCGCGGTTGCACTTCTGAGCGGGAAATGAGTATATAATAAAAATACGGTACCCGAAAAAACCGAGTACCGTATTTTTATGCTTTGTAGTTTATGTTTGCAAGCCGTGCCTGCTTGCAAAGGTCCTTTGTCTGCAGGCGGTACAGTTTGCCGTCTTTTATAAAATTCGTTCCGCACTGCCTGAACTCAAAATTTACGTTCTTTTTTATGCACTGGCGGCGTATATCCAAAACCCAGCCGTAGTCAAGAACTCTTGCCTGAGCATCGGACTCCCCGCCCACCACAACAAGCTCAATACCGTCAAGATACTGTTCAATGTCTATCCCTTCAAGCAAGGGCTGGGCGGTAATGCATTTGTGTTTTATGGGCAGCTTTTGAAAAACGGCCAGCTTCCTGTCTGCGTTTTTCTGATTTTCCACCGTGCAGCAGACCACAACGTTATCATAGCCCTCACCCCAGTCAGCGGGGACACAGTGCATAAAACGCTCTATGCGCTTTGTAAGGAAAAGAAAGGTGCAGTCCTGACGCTCTTTTATCATAGCCCAGCATTCGCCCCGCCATTCATCGGCTTCTTCAATGAGAAAGTCCGTGGAAAAGCCCAGGTACACAAGCCCGCTTTTCATTTTATAGCTGCCGTTTTTCAGTTTTTCCACCGGCTTGGAAAAGTCCTTGGTTTTTACTATATCACCGGTGTTCACATTACGTCTGGCATCGCCTTTATGAATATAGCAGTGCAGACAGCCATCGCTGCATTTTTTGCAGCCACGCCACGGATTCCACATGGACATCTGTATCACCCCGGAAAAATCTGATGGGATGATTATAGCATAAAGAAACACTCACGCCAATTCAAAATCCTCACTCACCCGGCAAAGCGATCACTAAGGAGACACACCATGCAAAAAAACTACCGCAAGACATTGACAGCCTGCTATCTGGGCTTTATCACACAGGCCATAACAGCCAACTTTGCGCCGCTGCTGTTCCTTACCTTCCATCATGACTATGAGATCTCTTTGGGAAGGATTGCATTGATCCCCACAGCCTTTTTTCTCACACAGCTGGTCGTGGACGCTTTTTGTGCCCGCTATGTTGACAGAATTGGCTATCGCAGGGCGATTGTTGCCTCTCAGATCGCTTCGGGCGTTGGGCTGATAGGAATGGCATTTCTGCCCGAACTGGCAGCCGATCCATTCATCGGAATTATTGTATGCGTGATCATATATGCCATTGGCAGCGGACTGATTGAAGTGCTGTGCAGCCCCATTGTGGAGGCTTGCCCCTTTGATAACAAAGAATCCGTCATGAGCCTGCTCCATTCTTTTTACTGCTGGGGTTCTGTGGGTGTCGTGCTTTTTTCCACGCTTTTCTTTGCGGCTTTCGGCGTGGGCAACTGGAAAATTCTTGCCTGCATCTGGGCTCTCGTGCCGCTGCTTAATACAATAAACTTTATAAGCTGCCCCATTGCACCCTTGGTCAGCGAGGGGAAAAGCATGTCCATCGGTCAGTTGTGCAAAACCCCGCTTTTTTGGGTGGCAGTTTTGCTGATGGCGTGCTCGGGAGCCTCGGAGCTGTCCATGTCCCAGTGGGCCTCTGCCTATGCGGAATCAGCATTGGGACTGAGCAAAACCATGGGTGACCTTACCGGCCCCTGTCTTTTTGCCATCACCATGGGCATCAGCCGTGTGATTTACGGAAAATATGGCGAGAAAGTGGAGCTGACAGGCTTCATGCTGGACTCCGGTGTGCTGTGCCTGCTCTGCTACGTACTGGCCTCCATGACATCCGAGCCGGTCTGGGGACTGGTGGGCTGCATCAGCTGCGGTTTTTCCGTGGGCATCATGTGGCCGGGTACACTCAGTATTGCCTCGGCAAGAATGCCCTTGGGAGGAACGGCATTGTTTGCACTTCTTGCAATGGCCGGAGATCTGGGAGGTGCGTTTGGTCCCAGCCTGGTGGGGTATATTACCCAGATGTCAGGAAACAATCTGCGCATGGGCCTTAGGGGAGGCTGTATTTTCCCAATCGGTCTGATCGTCGGGCTGCTTATCATGAAACGGCTCTCCGCCAGAAAAGCCGGATGACAGCGCAACTGTTGTCAGAAAGTACGCTTCTCGTCCGACTCTCATAACATAAAACAGCACCTCAAACACCAATTCAAAACCTAGCGAAGCGGTTTTGAATTGGAGAGGAAAAAGAACATCGCCGGTTGATGTGGCGCTGCTTGCGGCGGCACACGACCTTGCGATGTTCTTTTGACGCAGTGGCGGACTTACGACTCGCTTCGCTCGCATGCATAAGTTCGCTTTAACCGCTCGCGCAGCACTTCGTTTGCGTTCGCGGAAGCTCACTTACTCACCTACGGTTCTCATCCGACTCTCATAACATAAAACAGCACCCCCGATGGGGGTGCTGTTTTATGGTGGAGAGTGGCGGACTCGAACCGTCGACCTTCCGCGTGTGAGGCGGACGCTCTAACCAGCTGAGCTAACCCTCCGTGACCTGTTTAATATAGCACACTTATATTGTGATTTCAAGTGTCAGTTTTTCAAATTCAAAAAATTTTGTTTTCTTGAAAAAATACAGTTGACAAAAGCCGCCAAGTCTGTTAATATTCATATGCTGTTCGAGAGAACATATACGGCGGCATAGCTCAGTTGGCTAGAGCACTCGGTTCATACCCGTGGTGTCCCCGGTTCAAATCCAGGTGCCGCTACCATGAGAAGGCGCAGCGCAAAAAACTGCGCCTTTTATTTGGCCCGTTGGTCAAGAGGTTAAGACACCGCCCTTTCACGGCGGTAACATGGGTTCGAGTCCCGTACGGGTCACCAAAAAGAAACCAGTCCACGAGTGTGGGCTGGTTTCTTTTTGCATATACTCCCGCGGGATTCGAAGGGAACGGCAGTGGGGGAGAAAAAAACAGTGCGCACCGCATTTTGCGGTGCGCACTTTGATGTTTTTTACGTCTCTTCCGTCCACACTTCCAATGGCTTATCTGCATAGCGCTTTTTGAATATCCTTCTGCGGAAGAGGAAAATCGTGTAGGAAAGCCACAGCACAAAGAAAATTGCGCAGGCAATAATGGCGTTTGTCATAGACTTGCCCGCAAAGCCCAGCAGGAACAGAAGCGGGGCGATCATTACCATGGCAGGGAAGTTTGAGAGGATATAGAGGCTGGAGGTGGGGGTGCGAAGTCCCGGATCAATTTCCTTGGTGAGTATCATGCCGTTGGAGGCAGTACCGATCAGGGTGCCGAAGCTCATAAGGAAAAACTCATTCTCAAAGCCCTTGAAGCACTCCTTAGCTACAAGACGGATGTAAGCATATGTAATAAGCGCGCCGATGACGCTGAGAACGACGATGGGCAGGATGTAGTTTTTTATGTCGTTTATCTCTATCGCCGCCACGCCCGCAACGATCATCAGGTCAAAGAAGAAGCCGGAGATACGGTCCATCTGGTAGTTGTTTATGTACTCACGGGTCATGAGTCTGTTCTTGCGAAGCTTTTTGACTATGGCCTTGATAAGCATAGCTGCCAAAGACGCCCACAGGAAGTTGAAGCCCCAGGCAATGCTGTTGGTAAAATCGGAGATCACGCCCAGAAGGCACATAAAGCCGAAGGACAGGGCATAGGCGAGAGCCACAAATCCCATCTGCATCGTAAACTTATCCACTGATTCATTGTCGGGGATCTCATCGCCGTTGGGGTTGGTCTGATCCACAAACTCAGTGCTAGCTCTGCTGCTGCGGACAACAAGCTTTCCGCGTTTTTTGAAGATATTGATATACAGTACGCCGAACACGGAGGCAACCACAAAGCCGATGGACGCGAGGGAAAGGCCGAAGCTGCCGTTGCCGGCAAACTGAGCGGCAGGGGTATTGGTAAAGTTAATATCCCAGCTGAGGGCGTTGCCGGGACCCTGACCGTAGGCCAAGGGGAGAATAAGGCCGCAGACATAGGAAACTACTTTTTCGCCGTGGCATGTCAGCAGGAACATGATAAGCGTGATGGAAAGCCCTACAAAGGCCTGAAGCATATATGTGCCGCCCTGCAAAGCGCCGAACTCAAACACCTGTGTGCGGTTTGTCCGGTGGGTGCTCTTTTCGGTTTTCAGCGTCATGGCCGCAAAGCCGATGGCGAGGCAGTGATAGGTAATGACCTGCATGAGCCGATTATCCACCATCACAAAACCAAACTGCTTGGTAAATATATTCAAAGCCAGCAAAACAGCGCCGCCCAGAAGAGCAGAGGGAATCAGGCACTTTCTGAAAAGAGGGATAGTGCGGCGAAGGGTATTGCCCAAAACCAAAAAAATAAGCAGAAGCCCCATCTGCACAATGAAGCTCCATACCGGGCCATAGTTTGCCAAAGTAAAATCCCAGCTTGATGCATTCATGAAAAATCAACTCCGTTCCATGACATATTTCAACTTTTTAAAGTATATTCCCCTTAGTATTTTTTGTCAATACAAAGCGTATGTACAAAAAGGCATGGAAATCGCAAAAAATAATTTCAAGTGACTTTGACTATATCATGCCGGAATTTGTCTAATAAGCACGGACTATATTAAACAAAGGAAGGTATAACCCTATGCGTCAGGAAAAAAGCCCCAACAATGGTATAAAGCTCTCTCTTGAGCCGTTTATGGTGATTTTCACGCTTCTCGCCCTTGTATTTGCCAGTGTGTTCATCCTCTCCCCGGCAAATGAAGAGCCGAAAGCCGTGTCCCCTACGGAGGCTGTCTCAGTCTCTGAGGAGAATATTGCCGCAGCCGCGGAAAGCGTCGAAGCCCTGCCCCAAGCCACGCCTGCACCCGCTCCCGGCACACTTCTGGAAAACGGTCTGAACCTGAATGAAGGCTATTATAAAAGCTTTGATTTTAGCGGCACTCCCAGCGATCTGGGCTCCGGCTCGTTTATACTGGGGAAGGATCACCCGGTCACAAATGCAAAAACCGGGCAGGATCACCCTGGCAGCCTTACCATTTGTTACGGCACAGATACCGTGGTAAAAACCGCAAAACTGTACTACCCGGCAGACAGATACGAAATATTTATGGGTTCTGCTGACGATTTGAAAATAAGTGCAGGTACCACCTTTGAAGTTGTCTTGGAAGACCTGGAAGCCCCGGAGCTTTGGGCTAAGGAGATTGTGGTGTCCGAATTTGTTTTTGAATGAAAAATACACAGACATGGCTGCACCCCATCTGCCGGAAAGCAGATGGGGTGCAGTGCGTAAACAGTAAGACTTACTCGGCTCTTGCCATAGCGAGCTGGAAGTCCTTGGTGTCGGTGAAAATCTCGTTCTTGTAGGGGTTCTTCTTCTGTTCCTTGGCGCGCTTTATGATGATCGCCAGAGCCAGAGCGTTTATGCCGATGGAGAGGATGGAGATCACGCCCTGTGCGGTGGGGTTGACCAGAGTGGGACGGATGGCGGCATCCATGAAGCCATCAGCATACAGCACGGGGATGGTGGTGAAGATGCTGCGGTCCTGGAACAGGGGGAATACCTGAGCGAACATACACCAGAGTGCCAGAGTGTTGGCACGGTTCTGTATCCAGCCGCCCTTGTTCCACAGAGCATTTGCCACAGTGGGAGCCAGCAGCAGGGCAAGGCCGCAGTACCATGCGTGGGTGGGCAGATTGAGATAGGTGTACTGGAAGTTCCAGATGTCGTAAGCGATGATGTAGAGCCAGATCATGTCGGGCCAGAGCATATCCTTCTTGTCCTTGGACACATAGATGCCCCACCAGCCGGTCATGCAGAAGATGTTGATGATACCTGCAATGCCGTTGAGCCAGTTCCACCAGCCGCCGTAAAGCCATACGCCCTCGCTGGACAGCCACCAGCCGTCCGGAGACATTGCGCCCTTGATGCCGGACTCAAAGTCACTTACAACGGCAATGAGGATATTGGCAGCCACGATGAGGAAGGGGAAAACCTTGAACCACTCGGTTTTGCCTACGCCCCACTTGTACTTGAGCATCATAAAGCCGATGCAGCCTGCGGTGGCGGCATAGAGCTTGAAGTAGTGAAACCAGCCGTTCATGTACACGTAGGTGGGGTTATTCAGCGCCCACTCCGCACCTCTGGCTGCGCCAACATAGATAGCCACAAAGTAAACTGTGAGGGCTGCGGGGATAACAAGGAAGCAGGTGATGCCGCCGAACTTGCTGCGGCGGGCAAACTCGTTTACAAGAATAAGACCGACGAACACCATAAGCCAGCCAATAAGCTGATACCCGGCGTTTTCGCCATAAATCTGGAATAACATACTTTCTTTCCTCCTTTAAATTTTGTCTCTTTCCTGTGACCACTTCACAACTATGTTCAGACTAAACTTTAACAATATCAAAGTCAATAGACAGTATCCGGCAAAATGTTGCAATATGACAGAGACTTTTTTGGCTGAAATAAGCGAAGAAGTGAAGAAAGAATAAGATAGGAGAAACTATTGCACTTGTTTTTTCGTCTGAAAATCCATAAAATGGAAGCGGGAGGAAGCTATGAGAAAATTAGTGTTGTTGATTTTGGCGGCGGGGCTGTGTGCATTTATCTGCCTGTGCTTTCTGCCGCAGCGTGAGAAGACCGTCCTGTATTGGGCGGAGGATGATCATAGCGTGGAACTGCGCCAGAGCGCTTCACTTTTCGGAAGAGAAAAGAGCAGACTGCTTCTGACAAAGAGGGGACGCACCATTGCGGAGCAGGACATGGGCGAGGTTTCAGATGCACAAATTCCAGACTGCCGTGTGCAATGGCTTTATAATACTGTGCAGATACTTACAAATGCCCCCGATGAGCGCAGCTATATCATGAGCTATCATGGCGACAGCGCAGTGCGGCAGAGCACAGGGGAGGGCGACAGCGGCAAAGCAATGCCCTGCGGTCTTGATATCGGAAGCTTTGTGGAAGGCTACAACAGCATTGCCGCGGCCTACATGGGGGACGCTTTGCCTGCAATCACAGAGAGCGGATGGAGCGAGACAATCTGCCCCTCTCTTTTAAACGGAGAAAGGGTCTTACGCTGTGCCCATAAGCTGGATAATTCAAATTCTCTTGAGCCGGAGCTGGTATTGTACCTGAAAGAGGGCAGCGGCCTTGTAGAGCTTGTTGCCATAGGCTTTGAAAATCACGGCTATACCGAATGGGGAACGAGACTTTCAAAGGAGAGAAGCTTTTTTGCTCTCAAAACCCTGCTGGGAAACCGGCGGGACAGCCAGATATGGGAAGCCTACGAGAAAATATATGCGCCGGTGCATAGGGCGGAGAATTTCAGCCCCAGCGGGGAACGCCCTGAAATACTACGGATGCATGTTTTCGGCGGACTGGGTGTGTTCTCTTACTTTTCCGGCGGCATATCCTGGCTTTGCCTGTGCCCTGTGGATGATGCACAGCTTGAGCATTTTGAAAGCCGCGGCTGTGAGCTTATATACATGGACCGGGCTGCGTCATAAGCCCGGAATAGAATAATGTATAATGCAGAAAAGGATACTTCTATGCGGAACTGGCCTTTTCATATCAAAGACAAACCCGGCTTACGAGCAAAAGTAAGCCGGGTTTGTCTTTGATATGACTGCCGAATATTTACATTCGGGACTTAGGGGTTCATATATTTTTTGTGCTTTATGCGCTCAGTTTTTCCAGGGCTGCGATACGCATGCAAAGGCAGAAAATTTCCATGGCCTTTTCCAGTTCGTCCAGTTCAGGATAGGAAGGGGCGATACGGATATTGGAGTCGTCCGGGTCCACTCCGTAGGGGTAGGTGGCGCCTGCGCCGGTCATCACTACGCCCGCATTCTTGCATAGCTCAAGTGTGCGCTTTGCAAGGCCCTTTTCGGTGAATACGGACACAAAATAGCCGCCTTCGGGCTTTTCCCAACGGGCAATGCCGGTGGGCGCAATGTCATTTTCCAGATGCCGCAGTACACATTCAAACTTGGGAGCCAGGACCTCCGCGTGCTTTTTCATAAGCTCAAGGGTATGCGCTTTGTTTTTAAGATACCTTACGTGCATCAGCTGGTTTATCTTGTTGTAGCCGATGGTGCGTATGCTCAGGATCTTCTGATAATATCTGAGGTTTTCCTCGGAGCAGGCCATGGCGGAAATACCGGCGCCGGGGAAAGTGACCTTGGAGGTGGAGGCAAACTCATAAACCATGTTGGGGTTGCCGCATTCACGGCACAGGGAAACGATATCCACAAAGGGCACGAAATCCCGGGCAAACTCATGGATGCAGTAGGCGTTGTCCCACATGAGCACAAAGTCGGGGGCCGCGCATCTGAGAGAGGCGATGCGCCTTATAGTCTCATCGGAGTATACGATACCGTCGGGATTGGAGTATTTGGGCACGCACCACATGCCCTTGACAGCCTCATCCTTCACAAGCTCTTCCACCATATCCATATCGGGGCCGGTGGAGGTCATGGGTACGGTTATAAGCTCGAAGCCGAAATGCTCGGTTATCTTGAAATGCCTGTCATAACCGGGAGCGGGGCAGAGCCATTTTATTTTCTCCAGCCTGCACCAGGGCTTTTCAAAGCCGTTGAGACCGTGGGTATAGGCAGTGGAGATTATATTGTACATAAGCTCAAGGGATGCGTTGCCGCCTGCCAGAACTTCCTCCTTGCGGCAGCCCAGAACATCCGCAAAATATTCCCTTGCGCAGTCAAGGCCCATGAGCTCGCCGTAGTTTCTGGCATCCACATTCCCGGCAAAAAGTTCGTCCTTGTCCAGACATTCCACCAGGTCGCTTACGATATCCAGCTGCTTTGCACCGGGCTTGCCTCTGGCCATATTCAGCTTAAGACCCATGGCGGAGAGCTTTTCGTATTTTTCCCGGCACAGGGAAAGCTGGGCAGAAAGTTCTTCTTTTGATGCGGTAGTATAGGGTTTGAGCATAGATACACCTTCTTAAAAAATGAATGGGGTTGCAGAACGGAACACAGGGCTGCGTTCTGCGCAAAAATTATGCGCTTTTGGTCCGGCGAGTGGGCTTTTTGCCATTGAGAAGGCACCAGAATGGATAGCACAGCCGCTCCAGCAGCATACTTGCCGCCACCAACAGCACTATGGTCAGCGCAGGGCAGATAATCATACCCGCCCAAGCCGTACCCACGGAGACACCGCCCACAATAAGCCAGAGCTTTTCAACACACTCCAGCGGCAGATAGTGGGAGGCATAGAGCCAGAAACGGTACTTTTCGGCTTTCCTGCCAAAGCTGCCCAGACTTACATCGCCGAACACTACCCAGAGCGCCGGGACAGAGATGGAGAAAGAGAGCGCAAAGAAAATGCCGCTTTCATATATGGCAGATTCAAGCACAAAAAGAACAAGAGAGACAAGCAGCACTCCGGCAATCAGCCTTGGCAGCCAGCCGTAGCGCGCCCGCACCAGGTGCCTGAGATGTGTGGCAAAGTATGCCGACTGCATGAAAAACACCAGTGTCATCAGTACGGAATAGCGTGAGGCCTCAGTGATATAGATTGCGGCGAAATTTGTCACAATGGCCAAAACACCTATATATCTGTTCTTCACCAGAAGATAGACAAGAGGAGAGAGCAACATCATCACAATGAGATTGCTCATAAACCAGAATGGATCGTCAGCAGGGCGCAAAAGACCGTCCCTGACCCAGGATGCCAGACTCAGCTCATAGCCGAAACCGGAGTTGAGGTGTTGGGATAGAGCGGGAATACTCTCTACTGCTATGCCGAAAAGCCACATTATAGTATTCCATAAAATCCAGGGTATGAGAAGCGACCATATTCTGCGCCTGAGTTTGTCCACCGTTTTTGAAAGCTCGAAGCCCAGCATGAAGCTGTAGCCTGAGAGGAAATAGTAGGTCACAACAGCCAGCCATGAGAGCTTGAATATAAGTATCTCAATGAAATAGAGCAGAGCCGCCGCCGCACCCTCGGCCTCCCTGAGACCGTAGGCCTCATAGTTCATGGCGTGGATAAGTAAGATAGTGACAAAAAGCCAGAGCTTGAAAAAAGCGGACTTTTTGAAAAATACGGAGTTATCAAGCACCGCAGTGGGTTGTGAGGCAGATGATGTCACCACTTGTTTTCCACCTTCTCGGCAAAGCCGGGGAAGTCCCTGACCTCTATGACAGTCCCGTCATCCAGCATGGCCTTACCGGTGAAAAGACCGAATACCTGATGCTGGTCGGATTTTATAAGCTTTACATCGGTGCAGGAGGCTCTGTCCATAACGGGGGAGAAGTTCATCTCAAAGCGTCCGTCGTCTGAGGTGAAGGTCCAGGGAGAGAGAAAATCCTTCTCGTCACCGGGGATGTTGAACTTCACCTGACTGAGCTTGTGGGCCTTGCCCTTGTAAAAAAGCATATTCTCGGAGGCGGCGGAGCAGTCACCAAAGCCGTAGCCGATGTTCCAGCCGAATGTGTCGCCGTTTTCAAGCTTGTAGGAGGCGCTGCCCCAGTACCAGGTGTTGTGATAGGTCCATACGCCGCGGCCCCAGTCCAGAACAGCGAAGCTGTCGCTCTCGTCAAAGCGGTAGAGCCTTCCGCCGTAGCTGACCTCACCCTTGGCCCTCATGCAGTTTATTTTCTGGTTGTAGTAGAAGTGGCCGGGCTTGTTGAAGGGGGTGCATATGACCATGCTCTCCTCCGGCTCGTCAAAAAGCTCAACGGTGGCAACTATCGCGCCCTCAGGGCCGAAGTTTTCCATCTGGGCTGTGAGTATACGCTTGCCGCTGCCGTCGTTTTCAAAGCTGATGGAGTATTTTTTGTTGCCGTGGCGCACATTACCCACAGCGGAGCTCTCGGGCAGTCCCACCTTGCCCAGAGGCATTACACTCATGGGGCTGTTGGTTATCTCCCAGCCGGCTTCAAAATCCAGCAGGGAAATGGAATCAAGGCCCATGTAGCCATTGTCGGCTATGGTCAGGCACAGGGCGAAGCGGCCGTTATTTACGCAGTAATAGTCCCATTCCTTTATTCGCAGGGCATTGACCTTTATGTCCTTCCGGCGGTACACGGGCAGAAGTTTTTTGGCGTAGCCCGGCTCGGTCAGGTTGCCTGCATCATTGAGCAGGGGAATGGCTCTTGTTATCTCGTGCTGCATTTGTCAGACTCCTTTCTTTATCCGCCGGATATCCTCCCCGGCAAAGGGCAGGTGCAAAAACTCGCCTGCAAGACGCGAGCAGATCTGGGGCGTATATCTCTTCTCCAGCTGCTCATCGGAAAGATTTGTGCTTATTATTGTCTTTTTGCCTTTTACAAGGCGGGTGTTGATAAGTGTGTAGAGTGCGCTCTGAGCCATGGGGGTGGGCATTTCTGTGCCCAGATCGTCCAGTATCATCAGATCGCAGTCACTCATACGCCGCACCTTGGCGGAGGCGGCTTCGCCCTCGGCACTGTCCCGGCAGAATTTCTGCTGCTCGTAGGCGTCCAGCGCGGCCACGGCGGATTCGTAACATACGCTCAGCCCCTTTTGGGCCACCACTCTTGCAATGCAGGCAGAAAGATAGGTTTTTCCCAGTCCCGGCTCGCCCTGCAAAATAAGGTTTGCGGATACATCGGGGAAATTGTCTGCAAACTTGCGGCAGGCCTCAAAAACCTTTGCCATTACCTGCCTTGGAACAACGCCGCCGTATTTTGCGTCGGGACTGTTGCTGTAAAGGGAAAGGTCAAAGCTCTCAAAGCTCTCGTCCCCGTGCTTTATAAGGCTGCCCAGCTCATAGGTGAGGGCCTTGTTGTATAGCTTTTCAACGCATGAGCAGATTTTCACCCCGTTCATGCCGCGGTCCTGGCATACGGGGCAGTAATACTCCGGCTCCAGATAGTCCATGGGGTAGCCGCGGCTGACAAGCAGCTCTGCCTTTCTGGATTGAAGCTCAAGGTTTTCCCGCTCGATGGCGGCAATGCGCTCTTTTATATCGGGAGCCCCGGACAGGGTAAGGCGCGCCAGCTTGAACATATGGCCCTGCATGGCACGGTCTATATCCCGTATCTCGGGGATGGCGGAATATATCCTGTCCTGCCGCCTCTGAAGCTTTATTTGGTTTTCCTCGCGGATACGTTCAAGCTCATCTCTGGCCTTTGCCAGAAGCCTGCCGTCATAGGCCATTGTATTCGCCTCTCAGTTTCAGATTTTATCTATCATGCTGTCAAGGGCGGAAAAATCCGCGCCCTTCGTGCTGCGGCCTGATTTGACGCTGCTGACATTGCTGCGCCTGCCGTCCTTTTCCAGAATATCCTTTTCGGTCTTCAGACCCTTCTCATGCCAGCTGAGAAGAATTTTATTCATATAGCTCCACTTGAGTGAGCCGGTGTTTGTAACGGTGCGGTCATAGGCAATGGCGATGCACTTTTCATCAAAGCCCATGTTAAGCCAGCCGTTGATATACTCCCTCTCCGTGGGGCTCAGCTCCCGGCCCTTTATGCCCAGAGTCTCCTTCAAAAGTGTGAGCATACTGCGCCTTTCGTCCTGACGGCGCATAAAGTCCTCGGCCTGCTCCATGGTGATGATCTCGTATCTTGCCCATTTGTCGGCCTCTTTCTGGATGGCCTTGGCGGTGGGGCGGCGTTGACCGTGGAAACGCTCTTCAAAGACTTTGCCGCAGTAGTTTATCATCAGCATCATAACATCCATGGGCAAGCCTATGTAGTCATATATTGCAAAAAGGGTCTTTATGTCCACGGAGCTGAGATTTCGGCCCATGACCTTTCTGGCCTCGTCCAGAATGGCGGTGAAGGCCGCGTCCTCCCGGCAGCGGCGGGCTATATCCTCGGAGCGGTATTCAGGCAGCTGTTCCTCCTCCGTCTCCGGGCGCTCGCTTTCTATCAAAGGCGCAGCGCATATCCTGCCCAGCCCCATCCGGCAGAGCTTTTCCTCGGCAGTCTCTATCTCCCTGAGGGTACGGCAGAGAGCCTTTGCAGCGCTCTCCCTGTCCTCCGAGCCTGTGAGGGCGCGGAATATGTACAGCAGCGCCACATCCCCGTCGTGGGCGCGGATGAGCTTGTCCGCAGCCTGAGGACTTATTAAGTTGTCATGAAGCTGCTCACTCATTCCGACAATACCCCATTGTCTTTTTTTTGAGACACAATTATACCATCAATTTTATCTTGTCGCAATAGGTATATATGTGTTATAATTACCATGTATAATAGCGTGACTATGTGCAAATGCCCAATTTTAGCGAAAAAGGAATTTGAAACATATGCTGGAATTACTCTCACCGGCCGGCTCTCCGGAGGCAGTCATTGCCGCCGTACAAAACGGAGCGGATGCCGTATATTTCGGCCTTGGCGATTTCAATGCCCGCCGGGGCGCGAAGAATTTCACAGATGAGGAATTTGAAAAGGCAGTGAGATACTGCCGTATAAGAGGCTGCAAGGTTTATGTGGTGCTCAATACACTTGTCAACGACAGGGAGATACCCCAGGCGCTGGAGTCTGCCCGCCTTGCCTCCCGCTGCGGAGTTGATGCGGCCATAGTGCAGGACTTCGGCATGGTCAGCGTTCTGCGCCGCGCCCTGCCCGACCTGCCCCTCCATGCCAGCACCCAGATGAGCGTGCACAATCTGGCCGGTGCTCAGGCAGCGGCGGAGATGGGCCTTACCCGCGTTGTACTGGCCAGAGAGCTGAGCCTGGAGCAGATAAAGTACATTTCCCAGAACTCCCCCATTGAGACGGAAATATTTGTCCACGGTGCGCTGTGCTTTTGCTACTCAGGCCAGTGCTATATGTCCAGCCTCATTGGCCGCCGCAGCGGAAACCGGGGCATGTGTGCCCAGCCCTGCCGCCTTCAGTATACTCTTGGCGGACGTATGGACGACTATCCCATGTCCCTCAAGGACAACTGCCTTGTGGACAGGCTGAAGGAAATTGAGGACGCGGGCGTGGCCTGCATCAAGATAGAAGGCCGCATGAAGCGCCCTGAATACACCGCCATTGTCACCGGCATCTACTCCAAAGCCCTTAAGGAGCGCCGCCAGCCCACCCGCGAGGAAATGGCAACGCTGGAGCGGGCCTTCTCCCGCCAGGGCTTCACTCAGGGCTACTTTAACGGCGACAAGAAGGATATGTTCGGTGTGCGCGGTGAGCCTGAGAATGTGGACAAGCTCTTTGCCGCCACCCGCCGCGCCTATGCCGACGGTGAGCTTCGCCGCGTGCCGGTGCACTTTTTCACGGTGGCGGAGCGGGGCGAGCGTATCCGCGCCATCGCCTTTGACGATGACGGCAACAAGGCCATAGCCTACGGCCCCTTGCCCGAAAAGGCCAGACAGCAGGGCCTGACCGATACCTATCTTACCGAGCAGATGTTCAAAACCGGCGGCACCCCCTTCAACTGCGTTGAAAACAAGGCCAAAACCGAGCCGGGCCTCTACGTTGCCGCCGCCGAGATAAACGAGCTTCGGCGCAAGCTCATAAGCGAGCTTACAGAGAAAAGAGCCACTCCGCCCCAACGCCGCTCTCTGCCTCAGCCCCAGGCACCCGAAAACGTGAAGACCCTTGCAGACCCCAAGCTCATCATTCAGGTCAGAACGGAAGATCAGCTCAGCTCAGATCTGGCCGATCTTCGCCCTGCCTATCTCTATGTTCCCGCCATGCTCATGGCGGAGCAGCCCAGACTGGTGCTGCCCTTTGTGGAAAAGGGTACTGTGCCGGTGGCGGTGCTGCCCAGAATAATAAATGACACACAGATGAAGGAGATCCACTCCACCCTCCAGCGGCTTTTTGACTACGGCGTGAACGAGGCGCTGGTGGGCAATATAGGCCATGTGATGCTGGCAAGGAGCGTGGGCATGAAGCTGCGCGCCGACTTTGGTATGAACAGCTTCAACTCCTACTCGCTGGATGTCTTGAACAACATGGGCTTTCTCTCTGCAACCGCATCCTTTGAGCTGCGCCTTTCCCAGATAAAGGACATGGCAAAGCCGCTGGATACCGAGCTTATAATCTACGGTCGCCTTCCCCTTATGGTCACAGAGCAGTGCATCATCAAGGAAAGCTCCGGCCGCTGCACCTGCCAGACTCCCGCCCAGATGTCCGACCGTATGGGCTCTGTTTTCCCCGTGGTCAAGGAGTATGGGTGCAGAAATGTCATATACAATGCCCACAAGCTCTACCTTGCCGACAAGAAGGATGACCTTTATTCGGCGGGCCTCTGGGGACTTCGCATGATGTTCACCACAGAGAGCGCCAGAGAGTGCGTGGAGGTCACAAGGGGACATATGGGCCTTTCCGACTATAAGCCCAACGTGCTCACCCGCGGCCTTTACTACAGAGGAGTAGACTGATACAATGGGAATAATACTGGCCTCAGCGTCCCCCCGAAGGAAGGAAATCCTTCAGATGCTGGGCGTAAAGGATATGAAGATAATCCCCGCCAAAGGGGAGGAAGTGCCTATGCCCGGGGCAAAGCCCGATGAGCTTGTGTGCGCTCTTGCCCTTGCCAAGGGCAGGGAAGTGGCCGGAATGGCAGGCGCGGACGATATTGTCATCGCAGCCGACACTATTGTCTGGCACGATGACAGGGTCTACGGTAAGCCCCACAGCCGTGAGGAGGCTGTTGCCATGCTCTCCGCTCTCTCCGGCAACACCCATCAGGTGTATACCGGCGTTGCCGTCATATGCGGCGGCAGGGAAATATGTGAAGCGGACAGGACCGATGTGCGCTTTCGTCCCATACCACAAACGGAGATTGAAGCCTATGTAAATACCGGCGAACCTATGGACAAGGCCGGCGCTTACGGGGCACAGGGCATCGCATCTGTGTTCGTGGAGAGCATAGAGGGGGACTTTTTCAATGTGATGGGCCTGCCTGTTTGCCTTCTGGACGCTATGCTCAAGAAGCTGGGCAAAGGCTTCCTGTATTAAAAACCGGAGGAATTTCCTTTGAAAGAATATCTGAAGAAAAACGGAATACGCATCGGCATCATCGTTCTGGCCGTTGCCATCCTTATCGGTCTTGGCTCTGCCACCCGTGACGGCGAGATCGGCGTGGTGCAGAACGTCACCGGCATCGTGGAAGCGCCTGTAAAAAAGGTTTTGAGTTCTGCTGTCAACTGGTTCAATACCGTGTACGGCTATCTTTACGAGTATGACTCCCTGCTTGCCGAAAATGAGTCTTTGCGCTCACAGCTGGCCGACGCTCAGCAGTCCGCCCGTGACGGTATCGAGGCCTCCGAGGAAAATGAGAGACTCAGGGAGCTTCTGGGGCTGCGTGAAAAGCATTCGGACTTTGAGATGGAGTCCTGCAAGGTGGTTTTGTGGTCCTCCTCCAACTGGTCGTCCTCCTTTACCATCAGTAAAGGCTCCAACAGCGGTATAGAGCTGGGTGACCCGGTAGTTACCGAGTACGGCGTTGTCGTCGGTCAGGTCACCGAGCTTGGCGATACTTGGGCCACGGTGAGCACACTTATTGACGTTGACATGAGCGTTGGCGCCTATGTAGGCGGCTCCGGCAGCTCCGGCATGGTTGTGGGTGAGTTTGCCCTGATGAAGGACGAGCTTTGCAAGCTCACCTTCCTTGCAGACGGCGCCCAGATCTTTGTGGGCGATGAGATACTTACCTCCGGTTCCGGTGGCGCATTCCCCGCAGGCCTTGTCATCGGCACCATCACAAACGTGCAGACTGAAGCCGGCGGACAGATCGAGTACGGCCTTGTAAAGCCCGAGTGTGACTTTGACTCGCTGGTACAGGTGTTCATCATCAAAAGCTATGAATTGGTGGAGTAAGCTTGAAAGAGATATTTGAAAAAATAAACATAAAAAGAATAGTCCAGTACTGGCTTTTCATGTTCTTGTCACTGGTGGCGCAGAATATGCTCTTTACCCAGCTTCGGCCCCTTGGCGTGTGCCCTCTGGTGCTGCCTGCCGTGGCGGTGGCTGTGGGTATGTTTGAAGGCGCCATATGGGGCGCGGTATTTTCACTTATTATGGGTATATTTGCGGATATGGCCTTTATTGAAAATACAATTGCCTTTACGGTTTTGTTCCCGGCCCTGAGCTTTGCCACCGGATTTGTGGCGCAGTTTTTCATAAACCGCCGCTTCTTTGCATATATGGGAGCTGCCCTTGTGGGGCTTCTCATAACGGGAGTGATGCAGATGCTCAAGACCGCCGCCATGGATGAGTGGGCCATGAGCATGGTGAGCACCGTGCTTTTACAGACCTTGTGGTCTTTGCCCTTTGCGGCGCTGGCCTATTTCCCGGCGGCTGAATGGATAGAATAGTAAACTCCGCGCCGAAGCGTTTCACTGAGAAAGGATATTTCAATGCACAGACTTGTCAGACAGGGCCGTGTTGTGGCCATGGCGATAATGATGTTGGTACTGCTGGTGGTCTATGTGGTGTTCCTTTACCGGCTCCAGATAATCGAGGGTGAGAAATACTACAACCAGAGCAATGAAATAAAAAATGAAGAGAGAACCGTCACTGCGGCAAGGGGCAATATCCTTGACCGCTACGGTCGTGTGCTTGTGAGCAATGCCGAGTGCTATAACCTGAGCATTGACACCACAAAGCTCTTTGCAAACGAGGACCCCAACGCCACCATTCTGGGCCTTGTTCAGCTGGTGGAGAGCTTTGGCGACGTTTACACGGACGATCTGCCCATCACCAAGGAGCCGCCCTTTGAATTTACCGAGGACATGACGGAAATCCAGAAGACCATGCTTGCCGCCTACATAAAGGATAAGGCCGACGAGCTGCCGGAAAACCCCACGGCGGTTGAACTGATGAGCTATATGCGCACCCGCTACGATATAGACAACAGCTACTCTGCCCAGCAGATGCGCCTTATCGCAGGCGTGCGTTATTCCATAAATGTCCGCTACGCCATCAACACGGCGGACTATATCTTCGTTGAGGATGCCAGTATCCAGCTTATAACCTCGATTATGGAAAACAAGCTCACCGGTATCGAGGTAAACCGCGCCTATGTCCGCCAGTACGGTACAGAGTATGCCGCCCATATTCTGGGCTACGTGGGTCTTATGACTCAGGAGGAGTATGAAAAATACTCCCTGCTTGACTATTCCACCGACGCATACGTTGGAAAGGACGGTATAGAGTACGCCTTTGAAGACCAGCTCCACGGTACGGACGGGGAAGTTATAGAAACGAAGAACGCCTCAGGCACAATTCTGGCAACGGTGTATACGAAAGAACCGGTGCCGGGCAACCATGTGTATCTGACCATTGATATAACCCTGCAGGAGCAGGTGGAGCGCATCCTGAACGCGGGCGTGCAGGACCTTATCAAGACCCGCGAGCAGGCCCGCGCCGAGGGTCTTGCCCGAGGTGACTACAATCCGGAAATGAAGGATGAAATAACCGGCGCTGCCGCCGTGGTGGTGAACGTTAACACCGGTGAGCCTCTGGCAATGGCCAGCTGGCCCACCTACGATGTTACCACCATCATCGAAAACTACCAGCAGCTTCTGGCGACCCCCAACGCGCCTCTTTTCAACCGGGCGCTCATGGGCGCCTATGCCCCCGGCTCCACCTTCAAGCTCTGTACCTCCATTGCAGCGCTGAGCAAGGGCATAATTAACACCGAGGACAAGATAAAGTGCCAGGGCGTTTTCACCAAGTACTCCGCCGAAGGCTACTCCCCTGAGTGCTGGATCTGGAACTCCACCTCCGAGCATCTGACTCACCCGGAGGAAAACGTCAATACCGCTATCCGCGACTCCTGCAACTATTACTTCTACACCATCGGCAACGTCCTGGGCGTTGACGATCTGGGCGAATTTGCCCACAACTTCGGCCTTGGAGTCTCCACGGGCATAGAGCTTGTCGAGACAACCGGCAATATGTCAAACCGCGCCAACCACTCGGACTATACCGGTACCGAGTGGCGTATAGGTGACACGCTGCAGGCCGCCATCGGCCAGTCCGACAGTATCTTCACACCTCTCCAGATGGCAGAGTATGTGGCCACGGTTGCCAACAAGGGCACCCGCTACTCCGCCTCCATCCTCAAGGCCATCCGCTCCTTTGACTACAGTGAAAAGTCCTACGAGCGCGAGCCTGAGGTGCTCAGCGTTGTGGAGAGCGCCGACTATAACTGGGACGCTGTCCATGACGGTATGTGGCAGGTGGTAAACTCTCCCATAAACCTTGCAAACTACGAGCTTTTCTCTCCCTGCAAGTGGGTCGTGGCCGGCAAGACCGGAACCGCTCAGAAGGGTGAGAATATCGCAAACGACGCAATGTTCATCTGCTTTGCGCCCTACCGCACGCCGGAAGTTGCGGTCAGTGTGGTCGTTGAGCGAGGCGGCGCCGGTGCGGATGTGGCCTTTATCGCAAGGAACATTCTCGATGCCTATATCACCATCCGGGGCTATTCCGACTCCTCAGAGCCGGAAATGGCATTGCTGAAATAAAAAATAATGCACAAAAGTCCCTTCTTTGCTGCAAAAACCTGTTGCAGAGCGGGCGGAACTTGTTATATAATACTTGAACGTAGAGAAGAATTAAGAGAAACGTTGAGGAAAGGTCTAACTGTATGAATATTGCATTGATGGCACATGACAGAAAAAAGGAACTTATGGTGCAGTTTTGTATCGCCTACTGCGGCATACTGGCTGAACACTCTCTGTGCGCCACCCATGTTACCGGAAAACTGGTGAGCGAGGCTACCGGCCTGCCCATCACCCTTTATATGCACGCCGATCAGGGCGGCGCCCAGCAGATAGGCGCACGTCTGTCCTTCAACGAGATAGACCTGGTGTTGTTCTTCTGCGACCCCGCAAACCCCAAGGGCTTTGACGACATAAACAAGATTGAGCGCCTTTGCGACCAGTATCAGATCCCCTTTGCCACCAACGCCGCTACTGCGGAAGTTCTGGTTCAGGGTCTGCGCCGGGGCGATCTTGACTGGCGCAACATCGTCAATCCCCAGAAGCGATAAAAGCGCCAAAAGAAAATATCGGCGCGGCTTTTTTCGCCGCGCCTTAACTTATGTTTATAGGAGCAAAAAATATGGCAAAGATATCCCCCCGCACCCTCTCCGGATTTATGGAGCTTCTGCCAGAGCCTCAGATGAAGATGGAAAAGATGATGAGCGTACTGAGAGACACTTATTCTCTCTACGGCTTCACTCCTCTGGACACTCCCGTCATCGAGTCTGCGCAGGTGCTTCTTGCCAAGGGCGGCGGTGACACCGAAAAGCAGATATACCGCTTCACCAAGGGCGACAGCGATCTGGCGCTGCGCTTTGACCTGACCGTTCCCCTTGCAAAATATGTGGCCGGTCACTATGCCGACCTCAGCTTCCCCTTCCGCCGCTACCAGATCGGCAAGGTCTACCGCGGCGAGAGAGCCCAGCGCGGCCGTTTCAGAGAGTTCTATCAGGCTGATATCGACATTATCGGTGACGGCAAGCTGGACATTATAAACGAGGCGGAAATCCCCGCCATCATCTATAAGACCTTCAGCACTCTCGGACTTAAAAAGTTCAAAATCCGCGTGAATAACCGCAAGATCCTCAACGGCTTTTATGCCATGAACGGCATGAGCGAAAAGGCCGGGGACATCATGCGCACTGTGGACAAGCTGGACAAGATAGGCAGCGAAAAGGTGCGGCAGCTCCTTATAGATGAGGTGAAGATGTTCCCCTGCAAGGCAGACAATGTGCTGGACTTTATGGCCATCAAGGGCGACAATGCATATGTGCTGGCTTCTCTTGAGCGCTACCGGGGCATGGATGAGACTTTCGATAAGGGTCTGGACGAGCTTGCAACCGTAGCAAAATATCTGGCGGACTTCGGCGTTCCGGAGGAAAACTTTGCCATAGACCTGACCATCGCCCGCGGCCTTGACTATTATACCGGCACAGTCTATGAAACCGAAATGACCGAGCACCCGGAGATAGGCTCTGTCTGCTCCGGCGGCAGATACGACAATCTGGCCGAGTATTATACCGACAAGCAGCTGCCCGGCGTGGGCATCTCCATCGGTCTTACCCGCCTTTTCTATGTGCTTGAGGAGCAGGGCCTTTTGTCCGATGATATCATCACCGCCCCCTGTGATGCGCTGGTGCTGCCCATGACCGAGGATATGGGCTTTGCCGTTGCCGCCGCCACGGAGCTTCGCGCCAATGGCGTGCGTACCCAGCTCTACGGTGAAAAGAAAAAATTCAAGGCCAAAATGAGCTATGCCGACAAGCTCTCCGTACCCTTCGTCATCCTTGTGGGTGAGGACGAGATAGCGGAGAATGTGGTGTCCGTAAAGGACATGACAAGCGGCAAGCAGGAGAAGATGAGCGCTGCCGCTGCGGCAGATTATATAAATCAGGCCCTTTCACAGCGCAGAAACGCCCCTGTCATAAAATAAGCTATTTTATATAGGAAAAGAGGATAAATATGTTTCAGTCCCGTACACATACCTGTAATGAGCTTCGCCTTGCCAACGCAGGCGAAAAGGTCAAAATAGTCGGTTGGATGGAAAATGTCCGCGAAGTGGGCAATAACTTTGCATTCGTTGTCCTCCGTGACTTTTACGGCACCACTCAGGTCGTCGTTGAAAGCGCCGACATGATGGAGATCGTCAAGTCCGTCAACAAGGAGTCCACCATCTCCGTTGAGGGCATCGTCCGTGAGCGCGCCAGCAAAAACCCCAAGCAGGACACCGGTGATATCGAAGTCGTCCCCGAGAAGATTGAGATTCTGGGCCGCTGCCGCTATAATGAGCTGCCCTTTGAGATAAACCGCAGCCGCGACGCCGATGAGACTGCCCGTCTCAAGTACCGCTATCTGGACCTGAGAAACCCCGCAGTAAAGAAGAACATCATCCTCCGCTGCAACGTGGTCTCTGCCCTCCGTCAGGCCATGACCCAGCACGGCTTCCTTGAGATTACCACTCCCATTCTCACCGCCTCCTCTCCCGAAGGCGCGAGAGACTATCTGGTGCCCGCCAGAAAGCACCCCGGCAAGTTCTACGCTCTGCCTCAGGCACCCCAGCAATTCAAGCAGCTGCTGATGACCTCTGGTTTTGACCGTTATTTCCAGATCGCCCCCTGCTTCCGCGATGAGGATGCCCGCGGCGACCGTTCCCCCGGTGAGTTCTACCAGCTGGACATGGAAATGGCCTTCGCCACTCAGGACGATGTGTTTGCCGTCATTGAGGACGTGCTGCCCCCCATCTTTGCAAAGTACGGCACCTATGACATAGCCTCCTCCGCACCCTTCAAGCGTATTCCTTACCTTGAGGCCATGGAGAAGTACGGCTCTGACAAGCCCGACCTTCGTATCGACCTGACTGTTGAGGATATTACCGCCCTCACCCGCGATACCGAGTTTGCACCCTTCAACCTTGAGGATGCCGTTGTCAAGGCCATCGTTGTCACTGACTGCGCCCTCACCCGTAAGAATATAGACAAGCTCTGCGCCGATGTTGAGGTGCAGGCAGGCTACAAGCCCTATTGGTTCAAGCTGGACGAGCAGGGTCAGATAGCCGGCGGTGTTGCAAAGTTTGTTTCTGACCGCGCCGATAAGCTCATCGAAGCCCTTGACCTTAAGCCCAACTGCCTTGTGGCTCTCGCTGCAGGCAAGCGCGATGCCGCTGTAAAGACTGCCGGTGTCCTTCGCAAGATGCTGGGCAACGCCTGCCCCAACCACATGGACAAGGAACGCTACGAGTTCTGCTGGATAGTGGACTTCCCCATGTACGAGATCGGTGAAGAGTCCGGCGAGCTTGAGTTCTGCCACAACCCCTTCTCCATGCCCTCCGGCGGCATGGAAACTCTCCTGAAGGTAGAGCGGGGCGAGGTGGATCCTCTCTCCATCACCGCAGACCAGTATGACCTTGTCTGCAACGGTGTTGAGCTCTCCTCCGGCGCTGTCCGTAACCACGACCCCGAAATCATGATAAAGGCCTTCGAGATGGTGCGCCTTGGCGAAGAGGACGTGAAGAAAAAGTTCCCCGCCATGTACAATGCCTTCTGCTACGGTGCGCCCCCCCATGCCGGTATCGCCCCGGGCGTTGACCGTATGGTCATGCTCCTGGCCGGTGAGGACTCTATCCGCGAGATCATACCCTTCCCCATGAACAAGAACGCTGCCGACATTATGATGGACGCCCCCTCCGCCGTGGAACAAAAGCAGCTGGACGAGCTGCACATCGCCATCGTCAGCGAAGAGTAAATATTAAAAAGCCAGAGTCAGCCTCTGGCTTTTTTAAACAAATTATCAGGGAGGATTTCATATGTTCTCCAGTGTAAAAAGCTTAGGTGTAACGGGCGTAGGCGGTTATGAAGTGCTGGTGGAGGTTTATATCTCCACAGGGCTTCCCGCCTTTGACATAGTGGGTCTGCCTGATGCCGCCGTCAAGGAGGCAAGGGAACGTGTCCGCGCCGCAATTAAAAATAACGGCTTTAAGTTCCCTGTAAGCAGGCTCACCATAAATCTTGCCCCTGCCGACAAGAAAAAAGCCGGTACGGTCTACGATCTGCCCATGCTTGTCGCCATCCTCTCGGCGGGCGGTGACCTGGGCAGAATAGGGGAGGACTGCGCCTTCATCGGTGAGCTTTCTCTCATGGGTGAGCTTCGCGCAGTTCAGGGCGTGCTGCCCATGGCCATTGCCGCTCAGCGGGCAGGGATAAAAAAGCTCTTTGTCCCGGAGGAGAACGCAGCAGAAGCCGCCTTTGCCGACGAGATTGAGATTTACCCCGTCAAAACCGTCCATCAGCTAATCCGGCACTTAAGCGGGGAGGAACTTATTGAAGCGGCCCAGCCCACAGCACCGGAAAGCTATGAAAGCAGCCTTGGCGACTTTGCGGATGTAAAGGCTCAGGAGAACGTAAAACGCGCCCTTGAGATTGCCGCCGCCGGAGGCCACAATATCCTCATCGTCGGCCCTCCGGGAGCCGGCAAATCCATGATGGCAAAGCGCCTGCCCGGCATTCTGCCCGATATGAGCAAGGCGGAGATGATAGAGTCTACTGAGATATACTCTGTGTCGGGGCTTACAAGCAAGTCGTCCCCCATTGTTGCCCAGCGCCCTTTCAGAGCGCCTCACCATACAGTCAGTGCAGCGGGGCTCTCCGGCGGCGGGGCAGTACCCAAACCCGGCGAGATAAGCCTTGCCCACAACGGTGTGCTGTTTCTCGACGAACTGCCGGAATTTCGCTCCGACGCTCTGGAGGTTTTGCGTCAGCCCATGGAGGACGGGGAGGTCACCGTCTCCCGCGTGGCGGGAACATTGACTTTTCCTGCCCGCTTCATGCTGGTGTGCGCCATGAACCCCTGCAAATGCGGTTGGTTTGGCCATCCCTCCGGCAGATGCAAGTGCTCTGAGCACGAGGTGCGCCGCTATCACAGCCGTATCTCCGGGCCGCTGCTGGACAGGATAGACCTTATCGTTGAAGTACCGGCTCTTGACTATGAGGAGTTACGCAGAAAGAAACCCGCCGAGAGCAGCGCTGAGATAAAAAAACGGGTCAATGCCGCAAGAGAGGTACAGAGAAAGCGCTTTGAAGATGACGGTTCCATGAGCAACAGCCGCATATCCCCCAAGGCCCTCCGTCAGCACTGTGCGCTGGACGAGGAAGGGGAGGGACTTATGAAAGCCGCCTTTGACTCTATGGGCCTTTCCGCCAGAAGCTATGACCGCATTTTGCGCGTGGCCCGCACCATTGCAGACCTTGAAGGCAGCGAGACTATACAAAGCCAGCACCTGGCCGAGGCCATCCAGTACCGCACCTATGACTTCCGCGAGGGATAAATAATAAAAACGGAAAAATCCGATGGAAAACCATCGGATTTTTTATATTCCCAGTAAATTTATCACACCTGCCGCACCCACACAGTAGTACACGATGCGCCGGAGTTTGTCACCGTCAATCCGGTCGGCAATGCGCTTTGCAATAAAACCACCCAGAGACATCGTGACAAGCCCAACAACAATATAGGGAATGTGCGCCTGAGTGAGTATACCCTTATGTATGCGTACAGTGCAGTTAACCAGCAGTGTGCCGAAAAAAAGCGCCTGTGAGTTACCCAGATATTCCTCCTTACTGTCACTGTGGGCCAGAAAAAGAATTACCATCAAAGGCCCGCCAATGCCGAAAAGCCCGTCACACACGCCGGAAACCACGGAGAAAATCACCGCCGCAAAAGAGCTTACATTCTCCACTTTTTCACTCTGGATAAAGAGAAAATAGCAGGCCAAAAGGAGAAGGAACACGCCCATCACCCGCTGCATAAGCTCCTGATTGACCTGCATGGAAAAGGATATGGCGGAATAAGAACCAAGAAGATAAAACAAAGTGGGCAGGATGACCTTTTTGGGCTTGACGTATTTCCTGTAACGATAGAACATTGCTGTGGTCAGCGACCAGCATACCACGCCGGAGATGCCTGTGGCCTCAATGAGCGGGAAAAACAAGGGCAACACCATCATCTGCAAGGTGCCTGCACCAAAGCCGGTAACGCCCTGTACAATACCGGCCAGAAATGTGAAGAACGCTATTGCTGAAAACTGTACAGCCATAGTACGACCCCTTACCACATAAAACAAAATCCGGGAAGATTTTAGTCTTTATCCCGGCCTTTGTCAATGGTACAAAACCAATGAAGCAAAGACAAAAGATAAAAACTTTTGATAGCTTAATTCTTCTCAATGTGGTATAATATCAGCCGGATTTTTTTCAATATAACTTGCTCTTTTAAGGGAGATATGATATATGAACGACATTATTCTTTTGAAGCTGGGCGAAATCGTCCTCAAGGGTCTCAACCGCCGTTCCTTTGAGCTCAAGCTCATGGGCAATATCCGCCGCAGACTTGAGCGGGTAGGCAAGTTCAAGGTCTACTGCATGCAGTCCACCGTCTATGTTGAAGCCCTCACCGACAATGAGGATATTGACGCGGCCTTTGAGGTGTGCAAAAAGGTCTTTGGCGTTATAAGCCTGACCCGTGCCGCCGCCTGCGAAAAGAACAAGGAGGCCATTGCAAAGCTGGCCATTGAATATCTCAAGGACGATATGGAGAGCACAAAGAGCTTCAAGGTGGAGTCCAAGCGTTCCGACAAGGCCTTCCCCATGACCAGTATTCAGCTGAGCCAGTACGTGGGCGGGGAGCTGGCGGAAGCCTACCCGGACACCGTGGTGGATGTCCACGAGCCGGAGCTTACTGTCCACATCGAGGTGCGCGACCTTGCAGCATATGTCCACGCCACTCCCGTGCCCGGTGCAGGCGGTATGCCCGTGGGCTGCAACGGCGTTGCGGTCACGCTGCTCTCCGGCGGTATCGACAGCCCCGTCTCCACCTACATGATCTGCCGCCGGGGCGTGCGCCTTATCCCCATCCATTTCTTCTCCTTCCCCTATACCTCCCAGCAGGCCAAGGACAAGGTGGTGGAGCTGGCGGACATCCTCACCGCTTACTGCGGCAAGATGACCATTGAGGTGGTGCCCTTCACCCATATTCAGGAGGAGATCCGCGATAAGTGCCCAGAGGAGTATTTCACCCTCATCATGCGCCGCTTTATGATGCGCATTTCCCAGCGCATAGCCGAGGCCAACGGCGCAAAGGCCATCGTCACCGGCGAAAACCTGGGTCAGGTGGCAAGCCAGACCATGGAGGCCATGGCCTCCACTCAGGCAGTCACAGACCTGCCCGTGCTCCAGCCCCTTATCGGCATGGACAAGGAGGAGATTGTCCGCCTTGCCCGTAAGATAGGTACCTTTGAAACCTCCATTCTGCCCTATGAGGACTGCTGCACCGTCTTTACCCCCAAGCACCCCCGCACCAAACCAAAACTCAGCGAGGTTGAGGCCGCCGAGAGCGCCATGGATATTGAGGCTCTTGTGGAAGAAGCCATTGCCGGTATTGAGAGGATAACGGTGGGCGCATGAAAGAGTATGTTACCGAGATAATCTCCGTCGGCACAGAGCTTTTGCTGGGCCATGTGACCAATACCGACGCCCGGGACGTATCCGAAATGCTCTCGAAGATAGGCATAAATGTACTCTATCACACAGTGGTGGGGGATAACCCTGCCAGAATTGAAAACTGTGTGAAGATAGCCCGGGACAGGGCTGATATCATCATCACCACCGGCGGCCTTGGCCCCACCTGTGACGATATTACCAAGGAAATTCTGGCCAAAACCTTCGGCCTTGAGCTTGTCCGCAACGAGAAAGAGCACGAGGGACTTTACGACTATATCCGCATAGGCCGCAAGTTTACCGACAATAACTTCTCTCAGGCCATGCTGCCCGAGGGCTGCACCGTTTTCCATAATAATTGCGGTACTGCCCCCGGCTGCGCCTTTGAAAAGGACGGCAAGATAGTCCTTATGCTGCCCGGCCCTCCCAAGGAGTGTCGTGCCATGCTCAGGGACAGCGCCCTGCCGTACTTAAGAAAGCTCTCCGGCACCCAGATAGTCTCCCACACGGTGAATGTCTTCGGCATCGGTGAGAGCACTGTGGACGATATGTTTGCCGAGGAAATGAACGCAATGGCAAATCCCAGCATGGCCCCCTACGCCAAGGAGTGCGACTGCTTTGTAAAGCTCACCGCCAAAGCCGAAAGCCATGAGGCCGCGGAAGAAATGCTGCTGCCGCTGGTGGAAAAGGTGAAAGCGCGGATAGGGGAGTACGCCTACGGTGTGGACGTTGAAAACCTTGAAGAGCGTGTTCTGGAGCTTTTAAAGGAAAAGCCCATGAGCTTTGCCACGGCTGAAAGCTGCACCGGCGGTCAGATAGCCAAGCGCTTTACCGAGCTGCCGGGAGCCAGCGCCTTTTTCAAGGGCGGTATGGTAACCTATACCAATGAGGCCAAGGCAAAACTCCTCGGCATTGACCCGGAGCTTATAGAGCGGGAGGGCGCAGTCAGCCCCGCTGTTGCAAAGGAAATGGCGGAGCGCTGCCGTAAGATTCTGGACACGGATATCGCCGTCAGTGTCACCGGTCTTGCAGGCCCCGATGGAGACGGGGTGAACCCCGTGGGTACAGTGTTTGTGGCTATGGCAATTGAGGGGGCGACCTGGGTGCGCCACCTGAAGCTGGGTGAGCACCGCAGCCGCAGCTATGTGCGCCAGATGTCCGGCAACCACGCCTATGACATGATCCGCCGCTACCTCACCGGCCTCGATATCATGATGAAATAACAAATTTTCCCAATACAATGAAACAAATTTTTCAGCCCGCCGTCAAAAAAACAGTTGACAGCGGGTTTTTTATGTGATAACGTATGAACCGTACTAAGTTACTTAATACAGTTAATACAAGGAGCTGATTGGATGATAAACATCAACTTCCGCGCCCCCACACCCATCTGGGAACAGGTAAGGGACAATTACCGCGCCCTTATCCTGTCCGGTGCTCTGCCCGAGGGCTACAAAATGCCCTCAGTACGGGAACTGGCCTCCACTCTGGCCATAAACCCCAACACAATACAGCGCGCCTACCGTGAGCTGGAAGCAGAGGGCTACACGGTGAGCGTACCGGGTAAGGGCAGCTTCGTATGCGCAGCAAAGGAAGCTGCCGCCATGAGACGGCAGGAGCTGGAACAAAACTTCAAGGCCCTTGCCGCGGAACTCAAAGCTCTCGGCGATGACGAGGCTAAGCTAATCACACTGATCAAGGAGGCAGCAGCCAATGATGATTGAGACGAAAAAGCTGGTCAAGACCTTTGACGGCTTCAAGGCTCTCAATGAGCTGGACATAAATGTGCCCAAAGGCTCGGTCTACGGTCTTGTAGGGCCTAACGGCGCCGGCAAGTCCACGGTTATCCGCCATCTGGCGGGTATCTACCGGCAGGACAGCGGCCATGTACTTATAGACGGGCAGCCTGTATACGAAAACAACGCCGTCAAAAGCCGCATAGCCTACATACCCGACGAGATTTTCTACTACCCCCAGGCCGGTATTGAGGACATGATGCGCTTTTATAAGAGCATCTACCCCAAATTCAGCGCCGAGCGTTTTGAAAAGCTGAGAGCAAGCTTTGAGCTTGACTCCCGCCGCCCTATGCGAAAGCTCAGTAAGGGCATGCAGAAGCAGGCCGCCTTCTGGCTGGCTCTGTCCCTCTGCCCGGAGATAGTCATTCTGGACGAGCCTGTGGACGGGCTTGACCCGGTCATGCGCCGTCAGGTGTGGAGCCTTCTCATGGCCGATGTGGCGGAAAACGGCACCACGGTGCTGGTGTCCTCTCACAATCTTCGCGAGCTTGAGGACGTGTGCGACCATGTGGGCATCCTCAACCACGGCCGTATGCTCACCGAGCGTTCCCTCAGCGAGCTTCAGGACAATATCGTGAAGATACAGCTTGCCCTTGCCGACGGCGGTGAGCTACCCTCTGACCTTAATATTCTCCACGAAAGCCGCACCGGCAGAGTGCGTCAGCTCATCCTCCGGGGCACAGCCGAGGAGCTGACAAACCGTATAAGCGCCGTATCCCCCCTCTTCATGGATGTGGTGCCGCTGACTCTGGAAGAAATCTTTATCTACGAACTGGGAGGTGTTGACAGTGAAGTCAAAGACAGCGTTCTTTAATAAGGGCATCTGCCTTAATTACCTCAAGCGTTACTGGCCCTTCTGGCTGGGCTATCTGGTCATTGCGCTCATGATTATCCCCGGCAACATCCTGCCCATGCTCAATCTGGATGTGAAGCGCGCCGAGCAGGATATGTTCTGGTACATTATGGACATGAACAGAACCGTTCTCCACAGAGGCCGCGACGCTCTCGCTCTCAGCGCCGTCTTCGGTGTCATCGCCGCCATGGTCATGTACTCCTTTATGTACAATAACCGCAGCGTCTCCATGATGTGCTCTCTCCCCGTCCGCCGGGAGACTTTATTTGTCACCGCCTTCATCACCGGCCTTGTGCCCATGCTCATTATCGACCTTGTGGTAGTCGCCGCCACCCTGCCCGCTGTTACCAGCGGCGTTGTGGACGCTATCAACCTCTGGCGGCTTCTGGGCATGCTGGTGCTGAGCAATATCGCCTTCTACTGCTTTGGCGTGTTCTGCGCAGTGCTGACGGGCAACATCGTGGTGCTGCCCGTGGTGTATCTCATCCTTAACACCGCCGTGGTGCTGGCGGAGCAGACTGTCCGCTCCGTGCTTGAGATCGTGATTTACGGTTTCACCGAGCTGCGCGGTCACCTTACCGCCTTTTCCCCCATCGTTGCTGTCTCTGACTGGTTTTACGCCCGCTCCGAGACAGAGACCGTCATCGAAAACGGGGTCAAAGTGGTACGTGATACCGGTGTATTCAGCATTGAACACTACTATGTGCTCTTTATCTACTGCGCCGTGGGTCTGGCTCTGGCGGGTCTGGCTCTATATATCTACCGCCGCCGGGATATGGAGTGCGCCGGTGATGTGGTGGCAGTACCCATCCTCAAGCCCATTTTCAAGTACTGCCTGTGCTTTGGCTTTGGCATCTGCTTTGGCCTTGTGGTTTTCAGCAATGTATTCTACCGTGTCCCCGGCGGGATGCCCACCACCCTTGTGCTGCTGGCATTCATTCTCGTGGGCGCATTCATCGGCTACTTTGCCGCCGAAATGCTCATGCAGAAAACTCTCCGCGTGTTCCGGGGCAAATGGGCAGGCTACATTGTCAGTGCGGCAGTCATCACAGCCTTTGTCTTTGCCGCTGAGTATGACATGACCGGTTATGAAAAGCGCATCCCCGATATCGACGATGTAAAGCACGTCACCATCGGCTACTATGAGGGCGCTACCCTTGAAAAGCCCGAGAGTATCGAGGCTGTTATCGACTACCATAAGCTGCTTATTGAAAACAAGAGCGTAAATGAGACTGCGGATATCACCGACAGGATAAACATTAAATACACTCTTGCAGATGGCAGCCGTGTGGATCGCTATTATCCCATCTCCAAGGATGATGCCCAGCTTGCTGATGAAAACTCCTGCATAAACGTCCTCTTCCCCGTGGTCAATCTTCAGGAAGCCATTGACAAGCGCGCCTCCACCACCATCCCCGTTACTGAGGACAGCGTGCAAAACGGCAATCTGAACTCCTGGTATGTGGACGAGAAGGGCGAATATCACCACACTGATATTGAGCTGACCGAAGAACAGGTAACAGAGCTTTATAATGACTGCATCCTGCCCGACGCTTCTGAGGGCAAGCTCAAGCGCATCTTCCCCGTCAACAATGATGAGTACTATAACTGCGCCACCACCGCCACCTTATCATTTGAACTGATGGACGATGAGCACGAGTTCTATTACTATGACTTTGTTATCTATATGGATGCAGAGCGCACCGCAAACTGGATAACGGAGAATACCGAAATCCAGCTTCTGCCCCTGAAGGAAGCCGACTGGCAGAACTATGAAAATGACAGCGTTTATATGAATTACTATAAACCTGTCTACAGCAGCTACTATTCACCGGTGTACGAAACAAGAGCCGCAGGCTGACAAAGTATGACAAAACAGGGAGGGGAGACCCTCCCTGTTAATATATTGTTTTTGCGATGTTAAAAAATATTTGTGATTTTGTTCATTACAAGGTCATAAATGGGAGTTATATTATCCTCACAAACAACGAGAGAGCTTTAAAGCTTCTCAGAAACTTTAAAACTCATGTATATAGAGGAATAATAATATGACAGAAAACGAAATAAGAACCGACGGCGTGGTGGAAAATGAAAACCCTGTCACCGAGCAGGTGAATACCCCACCCAAAACCGAGCCTCCCCGTGTGGACGGCGAATACCATTTCAAGAACGAATTCAACGAAAGCGTCTATTCCGACGCCCACTATGTTCCCGCCAGTGAGAACACAGTCCCACCCAGATACTATAAGCCCCCTCAGAAGCCGGTGAAGGAGCCCAAGGTGAAAAGAAACGGCAACAGCTCTGTAAAGCTCATTGCCATCTGCCTTGTCTGCGCCCTTCTGGGCAGCATGGGCGGCGGCGCTCTGGTAGGCTTCAGCCTTTCAAACCGCATTGACGGCATGGAGACTGAAATACAGGAGCTTATGGACTCAAGAAGCGTCCTCACAACCTCCAACGGTGTCAGTGTCGCACCTGTCCAGACCGCTCCCGAAGGCGGCATTACCCCCGCAGCCATTTATGAGCTGGCCTGTGATCAGGTAGTGGGCATAAGCTCCGAGATAACCTACACAAACTTCTTCGGTATGACCAGCTCCAGTGCAGTTACAGGCTCCGGCTTTGTCATCACTGATGACGGTTATGTTCTCACCAACTACCATGTTATTGAGTCTGCCTATGCCAGCAACTCCACAGTCAATGTCATCACTCACGAGGGTGAGCGCTACGATGCTGAGATAATCGGCTTTGAGCCTGATAATGACGTGGCAGTGCTGAAGATCGAGGCCGAAGGCCTCATCCCCGCAGTCCTGGGCAACAGCGACCAGATGCAGGTGGGCGATGTGCTCTACGCCGTGGGCAATCCCCTTGGCGAGCTGGAGTTTACCATGACCATCGGCTATGTCAGCGCTCTTGACCGCCTTATCAATACCGAGGCCAACACCGCTGCCATAAACATGTTCCAGCTGGATGCCGCCATCAACTCCGGCAACTCCGGCGGCCCTGTCTACAACAGTCAGGGTGAGGTCATCGGCGTGGCCACTGCCAAGTACAGCAGCAGCGGCGTTGAGGGCCTGGGCTTCGCCATCCCCATCAACGATGCCGCCGACATTGCCAATGACCTTATCACCAAGGGCTATGTCACCGGCAAGGCCTATATGGGCGTATCCCTTGATAACCGCTACAACTCCATGTACAGCCAGTACTACGGTATGCCCATCGGCGCATACGTGGCCGGTGTCGAGGAAGGCAGTTGCGCCGAAACCGCCGGCATCCAGACCGGCGACATCATCACCCAGCTGGGCGACTATGAGATAGACAGCTACAACGCCCTCAAGAGCGCGGTGAAGCAGTTCTCCGCCGGCGATACCACCGAGCTTGTCCTCTTCCGTGCCGGAGAGAGTATGACCCTCTCCATCACCTTTGACGAGGCCCAGCCGGAAAATGCCCAGCCTGTCCAGTAAGGGCCGGATGTCGGACTATAGCCGACACACTTTAATTTGCTACTTTTCTACTCCTATCCTCTCTTTTCTCCCAACAACAACGAAGGGCCGTCACGCAAGTGCGGCCCTTTGTTGTGCTTTCCGGTGTGAAAACTGTAGAATACTCTTGATTTTTCCGCAATATATTGTAGAATAGATGTGTTGTAAAAATATACTTCTCAGGAGGAAGAAAAAATGACTTACGAGATGGACATTGCCGGCTTAAAAAGAGAGCTGCCTGTTTGCAAGGTAACTGACGATCTTTATATCGCCGCTTTCGTTATTTTCGGCGATGTTGAGCTGACTGTCCACAGCGCAGAAAAGCTTCTTGAGCGCGCACCCGAGTATGACTATCTTATTGCCCCTGAAGCCAAGGCCATCCCTCTGGTTTATGAAATGGCCCGCCAGAGCGGCGCAAACAAGTACTTTGTGGCCCGCAAGAAGGCCAAGGCCTATATGCAGGGCGTTTTCTCCGTGGACGTGAAGTCCATCACCACTGACGCTGTCCAGACCCTTATTCTCGACCAGACCGATGCAGAGTTCATCCGGGGCAAGCGTATGCTCATCATTGATGACGTTATATCCACCGGTGAGTCTCTTTACGCAGTTGAGCAGCTGGTTGAAAAGTGCGGCGGTATCGTTGCAGGCCGCATGGCAGTTCTGGCTGAAGGCGCAGCCGCTGACAGAAGTGACATTATCTGCCTTGCCCCTCTGCCCCTCTTCAATGCCGACGGCAGCGTGAAGGAGTAATATAAAATTATCTGAGCCTCCGTGTGGTATATACACGGAGGCTTTGTGCTTTGGTGAAAAATAATGAAAAAACTCTACGATAAAAATGAACTGGCCTTTGCCCTTTTGTGGATAGGCCTTTATGTTCTTGGCATGAATATCGCCCTTCGCTTTTGCGGCGGCTTTGATGATCTGGCAGCCAAGACTGTGCCGCAGCTTCTTGTGCCTGTAGGCTGTATTCTGCTTCTGGCAGTGCTGGCAGGCGCATGGGTGTCAAAACATAAGCTTGGCGAAAAATACGGCCTTTGCTCTTTCAAGGGAAATATAAAGGTGTTTTTATATTTCATTCCGCTGATCCTCATGTCCTGCATAAACCTGAAAAACGGTCTTGGGCTCCCGGCTGCTTTGCCGCTGTCAATTCTGATGATGCTGAATCTGGCATTGGCGGGCTATGTGGAGGAAGTGATTTTCCGCGGCTTTTTGTTTAGGGCCTTAATGAAGGACGGGCTTAAAAGTGCAATAATAATCTCGGCAGTCACCTTCGGCATCGGGCATATTGTAAATCTTGCAAACACGGCGGACACCGTGGGAACACTGTTGCAGGTCTGCTACGCCATTGCAATAGGCTTTATGTACACGCTCATTGCCCTGAAGGGCGGCAGTATATGGCCCTGCATCATAAGCCACATGTTTGTCAACGGCAGCAGCGTCTTTGCCCGTGAGCAGGGTGCATTTACCCGGCTGTGCGAGAGCTTTACCGGCAGCGCCTCACCGCTTGTTGCAGAATTTTCCAGCGCTTTGCTTATTATTCTTATCTCCGGCGGCTATGCCCTTTGGCTCTGGAAAAAAGCAGAATAAAACGAAATGGGAACTAAAGCCGGCAAGCATAAAATTGACATTGAAATTGAAAAATATAATGCACCCCGAAAGTGACTGGCTTTCGGGGTGCATTTTATCAGGCATATATTACATTGAAAGATAGCAGGATTTGCGTTAAGAACATTAAAGTGTCCTTATCCAGGCCTCAATATCCTCTTTTGAGGGCTTGCCCTTGAACACTTTGCCCTCTTCGATCAGGGCATCGGGACAGCTGGGCTGGAGCTTTTTTGCCGCCTTGCCAAAATCACTGCCGCCCGAGGTGGCGAACAGCACTATCTTTTTTCCGGAAAAGTCCTGAGTTTCAAGGAAACTGTTTACAATAGTAGGTGCAATATACCACCAGATAGGAAAGCCCAGATATATCGTGTCATATCCGGAGACATCCACATCACCCTTTATAATGGCGGGGCGTGCGTTCTTGCCGTTCATTTCTTTCGTGCTGCGGGAGAGAGGATTGAGCCAGTTAAGGTCGGCCTTTACATAGGGTACTTCCGGCTTTATCTCGTAAATGTCGGCCTCAAGTATCTCAGCAAGATGCTTTGCGGCGGCAGCAGTGGTGCCGGTGGCTGAAAAGTAGGCAACAAGTGTTTTGCTCATGGGGTGCTCCTTTCAAGCTTTTTTTGAAATTATACCCCAAAGAAACCTCAGGGACAATAGCCTATTATCAAGCCGCCTTTTTCTGCATAGTAGCTGCAAAGGCCGCGGGTGGGCAGGGTGCTGATATCACAGTCGGGCCACTCCGCCCTGACGAGAGCCGCCAGTTCTCCGGCAAACTCCTCATTGTAGCAGTGGTCAATAATAAGGCTTTTCACGTCGGGGCAGCGTTCACGGATATCTGCCATGATAATATCCAGCGCCTTCTTTTGCCCTCGCGCCACACCCTTCATTTCAATGGTGCCTATTTCACTGGCAATGCCTATACCCCAGAAACCCAGCTTGTTTGCCACAAAGCCCTTGAGCTTGCTCATTCTGCCGTTTTTCACAAGGTTATCAAAGCAGCAAAGCACAAATACAGTGCGGCTTGTTTTCTTGAATTTTTCAACACCTTCAATTACTGCCTCAAAATCGAGGCCCTGAGCTATAAGCTCATAGAGCTTTCTGAGAATGAGTATGCTCTCTGCTCCGGTGGAGAGGGAGTCGATAACATATATTTTTCTGTCCGGCTCACGCTCAAGAAGAAGCTCTTTTGCAGCGCAGGCGCTGCCATGGCTGCCGGATAGCCCGCTGGTGATGGTCAGGGCAATAACATTGCCATCCTTTTCAAACTCGTCCAGCCATGCGCCTGTGGAAGGGCAGGCGCTGGTGCTTGCGCCGCTGTAGTCCTTCATTTCGCGCAGAAGAGTGGGCTTATCCAGATTTTCATCATCCACAAAGGAGGTGTTGCCCACGGTGAGAGTAAAGGGTACAGTGGCAAAACGGATGTTATGCGCATCATGTTCAGGCTTGAACAGATCTATGCTTGAATCACAAATTATATTCCAGTTCATACAGCATCTCCATTTAACTTTCTGGAAAGACAAAAACGTCTTTAATGTCTATACATTATAAGCTAAAGTGTCTGAATGTCAATAGCTGTTGAAGAAGATACAAATAATAAAGCCAATACAACAAAAAAATCCTACCGCAGATATTGCGGTAGGATTTTTTTGAAATTTCAGAACTATCAGCCGCCGAAGACAGCGAGGAGGAAACCTGCGGCAACAGCGGAGCCGATAACACCGGCCACGTTGGGGCCCATAGCGTGCATGAGAAGGAAGTTGGAAGGATTGGCCTTCTGACCTACCATCTGGGACACGCGGGCAGCCATGGGAACTGCGGAAACACCGGCAGAGCCGATCAGAGGATTGATCTTGCCCTTGGTGATAACGCACATCAGCTTGCCAAGCAGCAGGCCGCCCACGGTTGCAAACTCGAATGCGATCAGACCCAGCACGATGATAAAGATGGTCTGGGGGGTGAGGAAGCGGTAGTAAACTGCGGTTGCACCAACGGAGGTGGAAAGGAAGATGGTGACGATGTTCATCATTGCGTTCTGTGCGGTGTCGGAAAGGCGGTCGGTCAGACCGGATTCCTTGAACAGGTTACCCAGCATCAGGCAGCCCAGCAGGGGAGCCACGGAGGGCAGAAGCAGGCACACGAAGATGGTGACGATGATGGGGAAGAGCACCTTCTCGGTCTTGGACACGGGGCGCAGCTGCTCCATCTTGATCTCGCGCTCTTCCTTGGTGGTGAGAAGCTTCATCACAGGGGGCTGGATCAGGGGGATGAGAGCCATGTAGGAGTATGCAGCGATGGCGATGGGTGCCAGGTAATCGGGAGCGAGCTGAGAGGTCAGCCAGATGGCGGTAGGACCGTCAGCGCCGCCGATGATACCGATGGATGCGGCAACATTGGGCTCAAAGCCGAAGATGCCGATAGCCATCAGGAAGGCTGCGAAGATACCCAGCTGTGCGGCAGCGCCCAGCAGCAGGGACTTGGGGTTTGCTATCAGAGGACCGAAGTCGGTCATTGCGCCGACGCCCATGAAGATGAGGGAGGGGTACAGACCGGACTTGACGCCTATGTACAGGATGTCAAGCAGGCCGCCCTCGTGGATGATGCCGGTCAGGGTGATCTCCCCTGCGATGTAGGCATCCCACAGCTCGGGGTGGTACATCTCGGAGCCGGGCAGGTTGGTCAGCAGCATACCGAAAGCAATACCCACCAAAAGCAGAGGCTCGAACTTTTTCACAAGACCCATGTACAGAAGTACGCAGGCCAGGACTATCATAACAAGCTGGCGCCAGTCGGCAGCCATCATGTAGAAGCCCGAAGTCTCCCACAGGGTGGAGAGAGTGTTGAGCATATTTTCCATTCAGCTACCTCAGATGACGAGCAGGGTATCGCCGGTAGCGACAACAGCGCCCTTGTTGGCGACGATCTGCTTGACAACACCGTCAGCGGGAGCGAGGACTTCGTTTTCCATCTTCATGGCCTCGATGAGAACCAGAAGCTGACCGGCCTTGACTGCATCGCCCACATTGACCTTAACGCCCAGAACGTTGCCGGGCAGGGGAGCGGTGACGGGAGTACCGGCGGCGACAGCTGCGGGAGCGGCGGCTGCGGGTGCGGCAGCGGGAGCTGCTGCCACGGGAGCGGCTGCAACAGGAGCTGCTGCAACTGCGGGAGCGGGAGCGTAGGCTGCGTACTCGTCAACTATCATGGCCTCGCCGCGCTCGACTTCGACCTCGTAGGTCTTACCTTTAAGAGTTACTTTATATTTCATTATTATATCTCCTTACTTCAGCTCTCTGATGGACTTGAATCTCAGTTCGTTCAAGGGTGCGCCCAGCTCGTCGGCAACGATGGCCATAAGCATTGCGGCAACGCGCTCATCGGTGTCGTAGAGCTTCAGCTCACCGGCGGTACCGGGAGCGTACTCAGGCTCTGCAACCACTGCGGGAGCGGCGGCTGCGGGGGCAGCGGCAGGAGCGGCCTTCTCCTCTTTCTTGCGGAACAGGTTCATTATGCAGATAATGAGTATCAGCAGAATAAGGGCGAAGAACACCACTGCAATACCCAAAAGGGAGTAAAGCAGGGCATCAGCAAAAGTCATTGTCATGGCTTATACCCTCTCAATAGTGTACTTGCAGACCTTCTCCTCGTTTGCGCGGCGCTTCTCAAAGAAGTTCTCTGCCACCTGGGGGAAGGCCAGATAGCTCAGTACATCCTCTTCGCATCTTGCGTCTGCACCCAGCTTCTCCTGTGCCTTCTCAAAGGCGTCGGTGGGCAGGGTATCGGCATAGCGGCCTTCGATGGGCTTCTCATCGCCGAGGATCTTTGCGCGGACTTCCTCATTGATGGGAGCGGGGGTACGGCCGTACTCGCCGCGGCAGTAGGCGCGCAGCTCAGCGCCCACGTTCTTGTAGCGCTCGCCTGCCAGAACGTTCTGAACGGCCTGAGTGCCGACCAGCTGGCTGGTGGGAGTGACAAGGGGAGGATAACCCATGTCTTCGCGGACTCTGGGAGTCTCCAGCAGAGCTTCCTCGAACTTGTCCAGAGCATTGAGGCTCTTGAGCTGGCTGAGGAGGTTGGAGAGCATGCCGCCGGGGATCTGGTAGTTGAGGCACTGAGTGTCGGTGCTCATGGAGATGGGGTTGAGAGTACCCTTCTCCAGCATCTCAGCGCGGATGGGCTTGAAGTAGTTTGCGATCTCGTAGAGGACGGGCTCGTCCAGCTCGGTGCCGTAGCCCATCTCACGCAGAGCGTAGAACAAGGTCTCGGTGGCGGGCTGGGAAGTGCCGCCGGAGAAGGTGGAGATAGCGGTGTCGATAACATCGGCGCCGGCCTCGATGCCCTTGAGGTAGGTCATGAATGCAAGACCGGTGGTGCAGTGGGTGTGCATTACGACGGGCAGGTCAACAGCGTCCTTGATGGCGGCGACCAGATCGTAAGCTGCCTGAGGAGTCATGATACCGGCCATGTCCTTGATGCAGATGGAGCCAACGCCCATCTGAGCAAGCTCCTTGACCATTTCCACGTACTTTTCTCTGGTGTGTACGGGGCTGGTGGTGTAGGAGATGGTACCGGAAGCGAGAGCGCCGCTCTTGACGGTCTCTTCGATGGCGACCTTCAGGTTCTCAACGTCGTTGAGAGCGTCGAAAATACGGATGATGTCAATGCCGTTTCTGACAGCAGCTCTGACGAAGCGACGTACAACGTCATCGGGATAGTGCTTGTAGCCCAGAACGTTCTGACCGCGCAGCAGCATCTGCAGCTTGGTGTTGGGCATCTTTGCGCGGATCTTTCTCAGACGCTCCCAGGGATCCTCGTTGAGGAAGCGCAGGCAGACGTCGAAGGTAGCGCCGCCCCAGCATTCTACGGAGTAGAAGCCGGCCTTGTCCATGGTTTCAAGGATGGTGTCAAACTTCTCATAAGGAAGTCTGGTCGCGATGAGGGACTGGTTGGCATCGCGCAGAACGGTTTCGGTAAACTGTACTTTCTTCATGTATCCTCCATCTCAAAATAATGTAATAAACTAATAAAAAAGCTTGTGCTATTTACGTAATTTTATTATAGCAAATGAATTTTTGCAATTCTACACCATAATTAATTTTCTGACAAATGAATAAAAAAAGACGAAAATTACTCACAAACTGTCGGGGATTTTGTGAATTCCCACAAATGATGGCAAAGAAGCTGCTAAGGCATATAATGTCTTGAGGCTTCTGCCTTTCAAGGAGGAAATTATGTCAGAAAATGATCTCTACTCCACCAAGATATACACCAACTGCTGCAACGGCAGCTGCTCCTGCTGCGGCTGCGGCAGCAACGTAGGCCCTGCCGGCCCAATGGGCTTGCAGGGGCCTCCCGGCCCGCAGGGTCCCGCAGGCCCCCAGGGACCTCAGGGTGAACCCGGCCCCGTCGGCCCGGCCGGAGCCACGGGTGCTGCGGGAGCCACCGGTGCAACAGGTCCTCAAGGGCCTGCCGGTCCTCAGGGCGAACCGGGACCTGCAGGTCCGGTTGGTCCTGCCGGCGCAACCGGAGCCACCGGTCCTCAGGGACCTCAGGGAGTACCCGGGCCTGTCGGCGCTACCGGTGCTACCGGTGCCACCGGCGCAACAGGTGCAACAGGTCCCGCAGGCCCTCAGGGCGAACCTGGCCCTGCCGGTGTGGCAGCCACAAATGAAAACGCCATGCTCTACAATGCCGCAGGACAGACTGTAGCAGCGGGCGATACCCTCACCTTTGCCGCAAACCAGCTCAACTCCACCGGCAGCATAGCCCTTGACGGCACAAACGGCCTTATTCTTCAGCCCGGGCAGTATCTTGTAAACTTCAGAACCGATGCCGACAATGCCGCCGTAGGCAGTCTGGGTGCGGCTCTGGCGCTGGACGGCGTGGCTCTGCCCTATGCCGCATCCCTTGTGGCAAGCCCCGCCGCAGAAACCCAGAGCCTGATGCTCACTGCTGTGCTGGATCTTACCGCTGCCCAGACCCTGACAGTCATCAACAACTCCGGCGATACCAACACCTATACAAACAGTACGCTGACTGTTGTAAGACTGGCCTGACAATAAAATTCAAAAATACGATGGAATAAAGCAACTCCAGCGCCGCGGCGGTAATATCTGTCGCGGCGCCTTTTGTGCTGAAACTCGTAAAGGGCGGGGATAAACATATGTGTATTATATACAAAAAACATATACCGGTATAAAAATAAACAATAAAATAACAAAAACAGGTGTAATAACGGAAGAAAACTGAATTATTGCTGATTTTGGATGCGTGAAAACAAAGAGAAAAAATATAAATATTCACTACTGCATGAATAAATAGTAAAATTGGGTAAAAAATATGCAACTTTGTCAGGATTTTTTAGCCTCAAAAAAATAAAAAACGGAAAGAAAATAAAAATTTTTGTTCGTTTCACCAATATTGTATTTATTGTTAAAAACTTGACTTCTCGCCGCGGCTGTGATTAAATAACCGTGAGCGTGCGTTACGGCGCGTCTCTCTCGGCTCGTGTGAGAATAAACCATGAGGGTAGCCGGTGGGGTGGTAGGCACCGGATGCCACAGTATCTACCAGACATGTTTATTATTTTTTAAAAAGGGGATAAATATGAAGAAAACTCTTAGTATCGTTCTCATGGCATGCATGATGCTCTCCATGGCAGTCGTCGGCTTCGCAGCCGAGGCAGAGTACACCCTGGGCATGGGCGTTTCCCTGAGCACCGCTTCCTCCAAGGAAGGCAACGCACAGGTTGACGCTACCGTTGCTGCTGTTGTCACCGACGCTGACGGCAAGATCGTCTCCTGCCGCATTGACTGCGCACAGAGCAAGATGGATGTTACCGACGGTGCAGTTGACACCGCAAAGGAATTCAAGACCAAGATGGAACTCGGTCCTGACTACGGCATGCTCGTTGCAAGCCCCATCGGCGCTGAGTGGGATGCTCAGGCCAAGGCATTTGAAGAGTTCGTCGTCGGCCTGACCGGCGCAGAAGTTGCCGCTCTCGAGACTGTTGAGTCCAACGGCCACAACGTCGCTGTTGATGAGACCCTGCATGCTTCCTGCTCCATGGACATCACTGCTTTCAAGGCAGCTGTTGAGAAGGCATGCGCAGACGAGTGGGCAGTCAACTTCACCGCTGACGAGTTCACCCTCGGCCTCTCCGCAATCACCTCCGCTTCCAGCTCCACCGCAGCCACCGATGACGAGGATGGCGTTGTCAAGATGTACACCAACTACGGTGCAGTTGTTGTTGCTGACGGCAAGATCGTTGCTGCTCTCAACGACGCTACCCAGCCCAACATCACCATCGACGTGTTCGGCGATATCGTTGACGCTTCCTTCAAGGGCACCAAGCGTGAGCTCGGCCCCGACTACGGCATGACCGTTGCCAGCGCCATCGGTGTTGAATGGGATGCTCAGTCCGATGCATTCTCCAAGTACGTTGTCGGCATGACCGGCGAGGAAGTCGCTGCTCTCGAGACTCAGGAGCACAACGGCCACCAGATCTCCGTTGACGAGACCCTGCTTGCTTCCTGCTCCATGGACATCACCGGCATGATGGAAGTCTTCGCAGAGGCATTTGCATACGCCCGCTAAGTAAAAGCGAAAACATAGGAGTTAATGAAACATTTTCCCAAAGTTAAGGTCATAAGTGCGTTTTGCGCTGTGCTTATGCTGTCTGCCCTGATGGCAGGCTGCGCGTCTGCGCCCGTAAAGGTAGAGCCCAAGGGAATGGTGTATTTCAACTACTTTGATACGGTCTCCTATGTGTACTGTTATATCAATGACTCGGCAGAGCAGTTTGAAAGCTGCTCTGCCGATGTTGCCGTTATTCTGGAGGAATACCACCAGCTTTTTGACATTTATAACGAGTATACGGGCATAAATAACCTCTGTACACTCAACAAAAATGCCGGTGGGGAAGCCTTGAAAGTGGATGAAAAGCTCATAGACTTTCTTCTGTATGCCCGCGAGCTTCACAACAGGACAGACGGGCATATGAACGTTATGATGGGCTCTGTGCTCAGGCTCTGGCATGACTGCCGCGAGGCTGCCGCCGAGGACAGGGAAAATGCATCCGTACCCGATATCAAGGCTCTGGAGGATGCTGCTAAGCATACTTCCATTGAACTTCTGGAGATAGACGAGGAAAACTGCACCGTGCGCATATCTGACCCTCATGCCTCCATCGACGTGGGTGCTCTGGGCAAGGGCTACGCCATAGAGCGCGCGGCGGACTTTCTTAGCGCCGAGGGCAAGCTGGGCTATGTGCTCAATGTAGGCGGCAATATCCGCATCATCGGCACAAAGCCTGACGGCAGCGGCTGGGTCACCGGGATAAAGAACCCCAAAGACCCATCCACCATAGCCGTGAACATCACCATAGCCGATACCTCATGTGTTACCTCCGGCTCCTATGAGCGCTTCTTCATTGCTGACGGCAAAAAATACCACCACATAATAGACCCGGACACACTCTTCCCGGCAGAATATTTTGACTCTGTCACAGTCATCACGCCCGACAGCGGTGTGGCTGACTGCCTTTCAACCGCGCTTTTCTGCATGAGCTACGAGGAAGGTCTGAAGCTTCTTGAAAGTTTCGGGGCGGAAGCCCTATGGATACTTCCCGACGGCGAAAAGCTTTATTCCCCCGGCATGGAACAGCTTGTAAACAAGGCTTAAAGCCCAAAGATAGAATGAACAGGAGGTAGAATGTGCTTTGAAAACCAAAATTTCAGCTCTGCACATACCCCATAACAAAAACACCGCGTCCATGAACGCCGTGGCAATCAGCGCCCCTGCTGAAGTGCTGCTGCCCATGAACATGCACGGCGGCGCACCCGCTGTCCCCGTTGTGGCAGTTGGTGATTACGTGCGCGTCGGTCAGATGATAGCCAAGGAAGAGGGCAGAAACTCCGTCCCCGTCCACGCCACCATTTCCGGCACCGTCACCGCCGTTGAGGAGATGAAAATCTCCGGCGCCACCACTACCGTCATCCGCATCGCAGGCGACGGCAAGATGGAAAAGGATCCCACTCTCGCACCCAAGAACCCCGAAAATCTGGATGAGTTTCTCACCATCCTCCGCGACAGCGGTATCGTGGGTCTGGGCGGCGCAGCCTTCCCCCTCTGGGCAAAGCTGGATGCAGCCCGCAAAAACCACATCAAGACCGTTCTTGTAAACGGTGCCGAGTGTGAGCCCTACATCACCAGCGACCATCGCACCATGGTTGAGAACGCAGACCTTGTTGTCAGAGGCGTTCAGATCCTCAAGAAATTCCTTGACAGCGAAGAGTTTGTCATCGGTATTGAGGACAACAAGCCCGACGCCATTGCAAAGCTCAAGGAGCTTTTCAAGGACATGCCCTATGTGAATGTCAAGCCCCTCAAGGCTGTGTATCCCCAGGGCGCAAAGCAGGTGCTGCTTTATAACGCTGCCGGCCTTGTTGCCAAGGAAGGCCAGCGTCTGGCATCTCTGGGCGTTATAATCATCAACGTCACTACCCTCGCCAAGATGGCTCTCTATCTTGACACCGGCATGCCCCTTGTGGACAAGATAGTCACTGTTGACGGCGCGGCCATTGCCGAGCCCAAGAACCTCATCGTCCCCATCGGCACCCCCATCCAGAACCTTGTTGACGAGTGCGGCGGTCTGAAGGGCGATGTTGGCAAGATCATCATCGGCGGCCCCATGATGGGCAAGACCACCGACTCCCTTGAGTCTCCCGTCATCAAGGCCTGCAACGCTCTGCTGGTCTTTGACGAAGCTTCCTCCAAGGCTCTGGAGCCCTCCGCCTGCATCCACTGCGGACGCTGCGTTGAAGCCTGCCCCCTCAACCTCAACCCCACTGCCTACTCCAAGGCTATGGAGATCGAGGACGAGGAGCTGCGTTACCAGATTCTCACCGAAGAAAATGTCAGCATGTGCATGGCCTGCGGCTGCTGCGCCTATGTCTGCCCCGCCCACAAGCCTCTGGTCACCACCAACAATCAGGCCAAGAGCTTCGTGCGTAAAATGAAAGCTGCAAAAGAACCTAAGAAGGAGGGAGCAAAGTAAGATGAAAGCATTTTCCATGTCTCCCGCTCCCCATATACACAGCGGAGCCTCCACTTCCAGAGTCATGCTGGACGTGGTCATCGCCCTTCTCCCCGCAAGCGTTGCCGCCGTTGCCATTTTCGGCATCAAGGCACTGTGGATAATCCTCGCCTGCGTCATCGGCGCAGTAGTTTCTGAGGCTCTTTTCAATATGTGCACCGGCAGAAAGCAGACCATCGGCGACATGAGCGCCGTTGTCACCGGCCTTCTTCTGGCCCTTAACCTGAGCACCAACGTGCCTCTCTGGCAGTGTGTTGTAGGTGCCGCTTTCGCCATCATCGTTGTAAAGTGCCTTTTCGGCGGTCTGGGCTGCAACTTTGCAAACCCCGCCATTACCGCCCGCGTATTCATGCTCATCACCTTCTCCGCCGTTGCAGGCGGCTCCACCGAGCTCTACTCCGGCGCTACTCCTCTGGAGCTTCTGGGCACTGAGGGTGCAGCTATCCCCGGCATGGGCGCAATGTTCCTTGGTACATACGGCGGCGCCATTGGTGAAACCAGCTCTGTTGCACTGCTTATCGGCTTTGCATATCTTCTTGTCCGCAAGGTCATCAGCTGGCACATCCCCGTGGTGTTCATCGGCACCGTGTTCGTGCTGACCTTCATTGCAGGCGGCGCAAACTTCGCCCTCTATCAGATTCTGGCCGGCGGCCTTTTCATCGGTGCAATCTTCATGGCTACCGACTATGTCACCAGCCCCATCACCAAAAAGGGCAAGGTCATCTTCGCAGTTGGCTGCGGCGTGATCACCTTCATCGTCCGCTACTTCTGCGCATACCCCGAAGGCGTGTCCTTCTCCATCCTGATAATGAACCTCTTTGTTCCCATTATTGAGCGCTTTAGCCGCAATATTCCTCTGGGAGGTGGCAAGTAATGAAAAATATCCTTGTTCTGCTTCTCGTTGCTGTCATATTCGTTGGTGCCATGTTCGGTCTGAACACCGTTACCGGCCCCATCATCTACGAAAATGAAGTGGCTGCCGTGTTTGCTCCCCTTTACGGCGCAATGCCCGATGCACAGGGCTTCAACGTGGTGTACGACGCTGCCGACGCTGCAAGCTACGGCCTTGTGGACGTGCCCGAAACCGTAGTGGGTATCTATGAAGAAACCAGCGGCCTGGGCTATGCTCTCAAGCTCTCCACCACCAAGGGTTATACCGGTGAAGCCATTGAGTTTGCTCTGGCCGTGGATAACGGCGGCATCATCACCGGCACAAACCTCACCGCCTACCCCGAGTCCAAGGACTTCGGTGCAGACTATCCCGCAACTTATATTGGTCTTGACGGTACTCTCACCGGCGCAGAGCTGGTGTCCGGCGTGACCTACTCTTCCTCCGCATTCAAAAATGCCGTCAACGACGCATTCACCGCTCTGGGTGCAAACGAGCTTGTCACCGTCGCCAAGAAGAGCGACGATCAGCTCCTGCTTGAGCAGATCGCAAGCGTTTACCCCGGCATTGCAAACTCCTCCAACATCCTCCAGTACGAGCAGCTCGAGGGTGACGGCGGCGCAATAGTTACCATGTTCAAGGCTCTCAACGGCTCCGGCCTTGCCTGCATGGTCGCAGAGGGCGATGCCAGCTACATGGCAGTTGTCAACCTCTCCGACGATGTTATGGTTATGAACACCGCAGGCGAGATCGTCACCGACGTTCTCTCCGCTGAGACTGTGGAGCTTGTCAAGGCCGCAGGAAAGGCCAATCTGGACTACACCTCCGGCAAGGCAAACCAGCGCTTTGAAAAGGCTGCAAACGCTCTTGCAGGTTCTGAGGATGCAGCAGCCGTTCAGCTGCCTCTCACCGGCGTATTCAGCACCGTTACCGATGCCTTTGAAGTAACTGCCGGCGGCCAGACCTTCTACGGCTTTGTTGCCTGCTCCTACGCCTACAACAATGAGATCATGGAGCTTATGTATCTGCTTGATGCAAACGGCGCAATTGCTGACGTTGTACGCATCAATCCCATCATCTTCCACGAGGAGTACTTCTCCGACTACGAGCTGGATAAGGACAGCTACTTTACCGGCTTCAACGGCCTGACTGGTGAGACCTTCACCGGTGAGCAGGCTCTCATCACCGGCGCCACCATGAGCGGCAACGGTGTTAAGTCTGCCGTGGCAGATATCTTCGCTGCATTCAACACTCTTAAGGAGAACGGAGGTCTGAGCGCATGAACGAAATGAAAAAGTTTGGCAGCGCTGCTGCCGCCAATACCGGTCTTCTTCTGTTTCTGGCTGCTGTTCCCGCAATGGGCGCATCTGCCGATGTGGGCTCTGCCCTTGTTATGGGCGTGTGCGTTTTCGTGCTGGCGCTTCTCACCGCTCTTGTGGTGTGCGCTGTTCGCAAGGTGCTCAGCGGTGACGCTGTCATTGCCGCCGCTGTTATCGTGGCAGCCGGCTTTGCGTCACTTCTGGTTATGCTCCTTCGTGCATACCTGCCCGCAGTTTACCCCACCGTATGGATGTATCTTGCTGTTTGTGCCGTCAACATGATGCTCGTCAGCCAGAGTGAGCAGGGTCTTGCTCAGGCTGTCCGCGCAAGCCTCATCTTCCTCGGCGCTGTTGTTCTCACCGCAGTTATCCGCGAGGTACTGGGTGCAGGCAGCTTTGCAGGCGTGGCCCTGCCCTTCATGGAAGGCTATAAGCTCAGCATCCTCACTCAGGCTCCCGGTGGATTTATCGTGTTTGCGCTGGTAATGGCCGTTCTCGGCGGCGCAAAGAAAGGAGAATAAGCCATGACTGTTAAGGAACTTCTTCTTGTTATCCTCAGCGCAGCAGTTGCTGACAATCTGGTGCTCAGCGGCTACTTCGGCTTTGACTCCAGCGTTCTGGGCGCAAACAAAAAGAGCTTCTCCCTCTGCCTTGGCGCTGTCATCATCGTCAGCACTCTTATCTGCAATCTCCTGCACGGCATTCTCGTCTCTATGGGCGTGGAGTATATGGAGATCATGGTATTTGCTCTGGTGATTCTGGTGGTCTGCGCCATTGCCGTCAAGCTCATGGGTGAGAAGGCCCCCTCCTTTGCAATGCTGACTCTCAACAGCGTCCTTCTTGGTGTGGCTCTCACCGGCCACAGCATGGGCCTTGCTGAGGCTCTCTGCTATGCACTTGGCACCGCAATCGGCTTCTGGGTGCTGCTGGAGGTTTTCGCATCTTTGCGCCTCAAGCTCAATAACCCCAATGTGCCCAAGGCATTCAAGGGTATGCCCATCACCGTTCTGGCCGCCGGCATCATCGCCATGGCCATCTACGCATTCTGATGAAAAAGACTCTCATCCGGGATATCGGCATCATAGCGGCGATACTCCTCGTCTGTGCAGCAGCCCTTTTGTTCATGTCCAATCGCGAGAGCGGACAGTGGGCAGTGGTGCATGTGGACACGGTGGAGGTAGCCCGCTATGACCTGAACGTGGACGCTGTGTATGAACTCAACGGCGGCACCAATGTGCTGGTCATTGAAAACCATCAGGCCCGCGTTTCAGAGGCCAACTGTCCGGATAAGCTGTGTGTAAATCAGGGGCGTATAAAGGGCGCAGGTCAGATGATCGTGTGCCTGCCCAATAAGCTTACTGTCACCATTGAGGGCGTCAGCTCCGGTGTGGACATTGTGGTAGGCTAAAAAAACAAAACAAAAAACAGGCTGTGAAAACAGCCTGTTTTTTTGTTGAAATATTGGACTTATCAGCAGAGCTGAGCGCCGGCGGGAACGCTGTCGTCCAGAATCATCAGGTGCAGCTCTTCCTTGCCCTCTACCTCGCGCACAGCGGACAGGAGCATGCCGTTGGACATCTGGCCCATCATCTTTCTGGGGGGCAGATTGAGGATAGCAACCACGGTCTTGCCTACCAGATCTTCAGGCTCATAGAACTTGTGGATACCGGAGAGAATCTGACGGGGAGTACCGCTGCCGTCATCCAGCTGGAACTTGAGCAGCTTGTCAGACTTCTTCACAGCCTCGCAGGAGATGACCTTGCAAACGCGCATATCGCACTTGGCAAACTCGTCAATGGTCACGTCGGGCAGCACGGGGGGAGCCTTGGGGGCTTCAGGCTTTGCAGATGCCTTGGCCAGTTCCTCAAGCATCTTGGCGGCATCGATACGGGGGAAGAGAGTCTCGCCCTTGTGTACGTTCACGTCGGCTGCCAGAACGCCGTACTCACCGGCCTTCTCCCACACGGTAGCCTCGGCAGCAGCGCCTATCTGCTCAAAGGCCTTGGCGCAGCTTTCGGGCATGAAAGGCAGCAGCATGATAAGGGAAACGCGCAGTGCCTCAAGGAGATTGTACATGACGGAGGCCAGTCTTGCCTTCTTTGCCTCGTCCTTGGCCAGAGCCCAGGGCATAGTTTCGTCAATGTACTTGTTGGCGCGCTGTATAAGCTTGAAGATATGCTCCAGAGCCAGATGGGGCTGGAAAGCGTCCATCTCACGGGCATAGTTCTCGGCGGTGCCGCGGATGAGAGCAATAAGCTCATCGTCTATTGCGTCGGCTTCGCGCTCAGCAATCAGCTTTCCGCCAAAGTACTTTTCAACCATTGCGGTGGTGCGGCTGACAAGGTTGCCAAGGTCATTGGCAAGGTCGGTGTTGATGGTGCTGATAAGAAGCTCGTTGGAGAAGTTACCGTCAGAGCCGAAGGGGAAGGTGCGCAGCAGGAAGAAGCGCAGAGCGTCCACGCCGAAGAAGTCGGCAAGGATATAGGGGTCAATGACGTTTGCAGACTTATTCTCCTTGGACTTGGAGACCTTGCCGCCGTCAATGATAAGCCAGCCGTGGCCGTATACCTTCTTGGGTACGGGTTCACCCATGCTCATGAGCATTGCGGGCCAGATGATGGAGTGGAAGCGTACTATTTCCTTGCCTACAATGTGCACTGCGGGCCAGTACTTGCTGTAATCGTCGTACTTGTCGTTGAGATAGCCGAGAGCGGTGATGTAGTTGGAGAGGGCGTCAACCCATACGTAAACAACGTGACCCTCGTCAAAGTCCACGGGCACACCCCAGCTGAAGCTGGTACGGGAGACACAGAGGTCCTCAAGGCCGGGCTTGATGAAGTTATTTATCATTTCGTTCACGCGGCTGGCAGGCTCAAGGAACTCGCCGCTTTCAAGCAGCTCCTGCACGGGCTTTGCGTACTTGGAAAGACGGAAGAAGTAGGCCTCCTCCTCAGCGTCGTGGACATCGCGGCCGCAGTCGGGGCACTTGCCGTCAACCAGCTGGCTTTCGGTCCAGAAACTCTCACAGGGAGTGCAGTACTTGCCCTTGTATGCGCCCTTGTAGATGTCGCCGTTGTCGTACATCTTGCGGAAGATGCGCTGGATGCTCTTTACATGGTAGTCATCGGTGGTGCGGATAAAACGGTCGTTGGAAATGTTCATCAGCTTCCACAGGTCAAGGATACCGTTTTCGCCGGTAACAATACGATCCACAAACTCCTGGGGGGTGACACCGGCCTGCTTTGCCTTTTCCTCTATCTTCTGACCGTGCTCATCGGTGCCGGTGAGAAACATAACGTCATAGCCGCGCAGTCTCTTGTAGCGGGCGAAAGCGTCGGTGGCGACAGTGCAGTAGGTATGACCGATATGCAGCTTGTCGGAGGGGTAATATATGGGTGTTGTGATATAGAAGGTCTTCTTTTCCATTTCTTTTCTCCCTTTATTTCAATAGCAAAGGCTATTATTTATAAATTTGTTGTCAGGCTGCAGGCGCACCGGCGGCAGCCTGAGCTGCGGCCTGCGCATCCAGAGCCTTTATCTGCTCGGTGGCCTCGTGAGTGTGGTAAACATCGTAAACCTCATTTACCTGTCCCACGGGCATGCCGTTTGCATCCATCACGTGCCTGAACACCTGAACACCGTAGCCCTCCATTATCCAGGGGTACTTGGTGCTGTTGTAGGAGAGGGTCTGCTTTGTAAGGTGCATATAGAGCCCGTCAAGGTTTGTGCCGTATATCTGAACAGTCAATGAACGCTCGTCATTGTTGCAGGTGGCGACAATCTTGATGGGGAAGTCCCTGTCGTTTCTGAACTTGAAGTCGGGCTTGGGCCAGCTTACAGTGGCGTCATAGCCCTTTTCCAGATAGTCAACAGGGAAATAGTGGGGATAGCGCTCAACGGTGGTCAGATTATAGCCATAGAGCATGGCACTGTACAGCGTGGAGGACACCTGACATATGCCGCCGCCCACTTCTTCAACAACCTCGCCGTTTTCATAGGCGCCGGCGGGCAGGAAGCCTGCCTCCTCGGTACGCTGACCCAAGGTGGCATTGTAGGAAAATTCCTCGCCGGGATAGAGGATAAGTCCGTTGATCTTGCTGGCAGCCAGATTGAGGTTGCTGATACGGTTGTCGTTGCTGTTGGGATAGTAGGTGGTGGAAGCGCCCAGAAGATCCCTGTACAACTGGGAGCTGAGCCGCTCCGTGGTCACATCCGGGTAGGTGATGTCCAAAGGTATCTGCACAACAGCACCATTTTCGGCATCATTCCAGATTCTCTTTGCCTCATCCACATCAAAGTCGCAGCCCACCTGATGGGGATTGACGGTGAAACGGTTATCGTCGCTGTAGCTTGCGTTTATGGGCTCGGCGGAGAGCTTATCGAAAATCGCCTGAAAATCGGGGGCCTGAGGCTCTGTGAGCACGGTATCGTAGCTTATGGAAGCTTCGCCTGCGCCAAAAGCCACATAAACTGCATCAGCAATGGCCTCAGCGTCCAGCTCAAGCTGTCCTGCGCCCTTGGTGAGCACCAGTGCGGCGTTTTCCTCATCTACGGTGTAAGTTCCGTCGCCCAGCACGATGTTCAGCTCCTCAATACCCTGCTGCACCGCTGTGAGCACATAGTCCCGTTTTGCCACAAGGCTCTTTTCATTCACGTCCACAGGACGGAAGAAGCAGTCCACATAGCTTAAAAGGTTTTTGTACCAGTTGCTCTCATGCCCGTGGGCGTAGGCTGCCTCAACTGCCTCGTCCACAGTGAGTCTGGCACCGGCCTGACAGGGGTCAAGCTCAAAGCTGCTTCGCCCCAAAAGCTTTACTTCAAGCATCCGGGAATTTTCCTCCCAGCCGCTTTCAATGATGGCGGCTCTGGCCTCGTCCTTTGTCATATCGCCAAGGGCAACCCCGTCCACATATACATTGGGCAGAATGTTTGGCATATGGCTTACAAAGAAAGCGGCCACGGTCACGCCGATTGCCAGCAGCACCAGCAAGGTAGCTATTATAATAAGCGTTATCTTGGTCTTACGGCGGCGTTCACGCTTTGCGGCGGCCCGCTTTGCAGCCCGGTCATATACCGGCGGCTCATCATCGTAATCCGGCTCATAGTAGCCCTGATACTCTACAATGTCGTCTCTCTGACGCAAATTACGCCTGCGCCCGGACACGCTCATTTCATCGTAGCCATCGTAGCCGTCATAACTGTCAGGATAATAGCCCTGTTCATCGTAATAATAGCCGTCCTGCTCCATACCCGGCGCATCTTCATAATAGAAGCGGTCATCTTCATACACAGGCTGATGCCTGCCGGAACGGACAATCTGCTCACCTTTGCTGCTGCGGGCGGCCTTTCCTTTTTTGTTGGGGGTCTTTTTTTCTCTCACTAAAGTAACCTCCTTTATTTCAAGGGGTGTTCGGTCTGCTGCTGATAGAGCTCTTCAAAAAGCTCATATTCACCCATTGGCAAGTCAAGCTCCTGCTTTACGGCGAAATGCTCATCCTCCTCAAGAAGCCATGGCGTACCCTCAAGGCGGCCGGTAGCCTGTACCTCAAGGAGTATTCCTATGAGCGTATTGGACATGAGAAAACCGGGTACAGTAAAGTGCCAGCGGCCGTTGGTCTGCTCGGCCCAGCCCTTCTTCTCGAAAGCCCTCAGTGCCTTTGCCATAGGCTTCCAGTCACACTGGCAGCGCACTCTGTAGTCTCTTTCCGAGATACCCCTTGAGGTACGCATTGCCAGCATCACGTATTCCACCGCTCTTTCCAGCGGGTCAATGTTATTGTATTCGTCAACGATGCTCACATCCCGGTACACAGCCGAGATGTACTGCTTGAGATCCTTCACATAGCTGTAGCGGAGGTTTCCCACACTGGAGTGGGCGCCGGGGCCAAAGCCCATATAATCGTCCATGTTCCAGTATTTGAGATTGTGCTTTGACTCAAAGCCGGGTGCGCAGAAATTGGACACCTCATAGTGGCGGTAGCCATAACGCTTGAGCATCTCGGCGGCGTAGGAATACATGTCAGCCTGCTCATCGTCGTCGGGCAGGATGGGGGAGTCCTTATACTCCTTGTACATCCTCGTACCCTCTTCCAGCTTCAGCCCGTAGCAGGAAATATGCTCCGGGTGCAGCTCCACAATTTTCTGCAAAGTCTCGGCCCAGTCGCTTTTTCTCTGGCTGGGCAGGCCGTACATAAGGTCTATGCTTATGTTGTCAAAGCCGGCCTTGCGTGCCATAGTGTAGGCGTACACAGCCTGCTGGAAGTTGTGTCTGCGGCCTATCATCTTGAGAAGGTCGTTGTTTGTGGCCTGTACGCCTATGGAAAGGCGGTTCACACCCTCGGCCCTCAGTGCCTTAAGCTCGTCCAGCTTCATGCTGTCAGGGTTGCACTCCACGGTGACCTCTGCGTCAAGGCGCACATTGCCGTTGAGCTTGAGGGCGTTGAATATCTCAATGATACGCTCTGCCCCGTAATAGCTGGGTGTGCCGCCGCCAAAGTAAATGGTGTCCACCTGATAGTCCTTGATGGAGCGGGCGGACTCATCCAGATGCTTCAAAAGGGCATCCTGATAGTCGGGCATGATATATTCACAATGGGCAAGTGAGTAAAAATCACAGTAGGCGCACTTGCTGGCGCAGAATGGGACATGGATATATATTCCAAGCCTTTTGTCCTTCATATATCTGTCTCCGGAAAATTATTTCAGAAAAGCTCGCTTACAAGGCCCACAAAGGCTGCCGGGTCCTCAATCTCCACACCTGCCATCATCTGGGACATGGTGGAGAGTATGCGGGCAAGCTTTACAGCCTTGTCGCGGTCCTTTTCGTAGGCATCCTTCAAAGCGGCAACGGCGGGGTGCTCCATATTCAGCTCCAGCACGCGGTTTGCGCGCACCTTGCGCATCTCCTCGCTGGGGCCGCGGCGGAAGTATTTTTCCATCTCAAGGGTGATGCCGCCCTCGGTGGTCAGTGCGCAGGGCATATCGCCCAGCTTGTTGGAAAGTCTGGCGCGGACGATATCCTCGCCCAGAGACTCTTTCACAAAGTCGAGAAATTCGCGGTTTTCAACATCCCGCTCCTCGGCGGCCTTCTTGTCCTCCTCACTGTCAAAGCCAAGGTCATCGGTCACAACGTTGCAGAAGGTCTTGCCGTCCTGCTCACGGAGAGACTCCAGCACCATCTCGTCCAGAGGGCTTGTGAGATATATAAGCTCGTAGCCGCGTTTTTTCACCTCGGAGCACTGGGGCAGGCTCATGGCGTGCTTCACAGAGTCGGCAGAAGCAAAGTAAATTGCCTTCTGGCTCTCGGGCATATTCTCCACATACTCCTTGAGAGTGATCTGCCTGTCCTCAGAGGTGTAGAATATGAGAAGGTCGCGCAGGAAATCCTTGTATCTGCCATACTCGTCGCACACACCGCACTTGAGGTGCACGCCGAAGTTGCGGTAAAACTCCTCGTACTTGGGCTTGTCGTCCCGCAGCATTTTTTCAAGCTCGCCCTTGATGCGCTTTTCAATGTTCTGGCCGATGATGCGAAGCTGCCTGTCGTGCTGAAGTATCTCGCGGGAGATGTTCAGGGAAAGGTCGGGAGAGTCTACAACGCCCCGGACAAACTCAAAGTACTCCTTCACAAGCTTGTCGCACTTTTCCATTATCATAACGCCGTTGGAGTAGAGAGTGATGCCGCCCTTGTTATCGCCGGTAAAGGCGTTTTCATTCTCCTCACCGGGCACAAAGAGCATAGCCTTGTAGCTTACGGCGCCTTCCGCGTTTATACGCACAAGGGCGCAGGGGTCCTTGCGGTCCCTGTGCTTTTCCTTGTACCATGCAATGCAGTCATCATCGGTCACTTCGCTCTTGCTGCGCTGCCAGATGGGTATCATGCTGTTGACAGTCTCGTTCTCCGTGACCATCTTGTACTCATACTTGGGGGAGCCGTCATCGTACTTTTCGCCGGTCTCAAAGCGCTCCTGATGCTCAATGTCCATCTTTATGGGCCAGCGCACATAGTCGGAGTATTTTTTCACCAGAGCCTTCAGCTTCCATACCTCAAGGTAGCTGCCGTAAATCTCTTCCTCGCTGTCGGCCTTGATGTGCATGACCACATCGGTGCCCACCTTGTTCTTGTCGCAATTGGACACAGTGTAGCCGTCCGCACCGGAGCTCTCCCACTTGACGCCCTGAGTCTCGCCGTACTTGCGGGTGTATACAGTCACCTTATCAGCCACCATGAAAGCGGAGTAGAAGCCCACGCCGAACTGACCGATGATGGAAATATCCTCACCGGCCTTGTTGTCCTCAGCCATCTCGCCCTTGAACTGGTAAGAGCCGCTCTTGGCGATAACGCCCAGATTGTTCTCGCACTCATCCATGCTCATGCCGATGCCGTTGTCGCGGACGGTGATGGTGCGCGCTTCCTTGTCAACGATGATGTCTATTCTGAAATCATCCCTGTTAAGCCCCACCTGATCGTCGGTGAGAGACTGGTAGCAGAGCTTGTCAATAGCGTCGGATGCGTTGGAGATTATTTCACGCAAGAATATCTCTTTATTGGTGTATATGGAATTTATCATCAGGTCCAAAAGGCGCTTGGACTCTGCCTTGAACTGCTTTTTTGCCATTATCGCATAAGCCTCCAATTTAAGATTTTCATTAATAATCAATTATAGCACAATTTGTCCCGATTTCAACAATTCATTGATACCTGGCGCTCAAAAAATATTGATTTGATTTTTTGAAGTATAAATATACGAAAATAGAGCTTTTTTTCACGCTCCATTGACTTTTGATGTGCGCGGTGTTAGATTATTGTCAAGCATGAAATGCTCATATTAAAAAACATAAGGACGTGATTTTTTGAAGCTCACACCTGAACAGCAGGCTCTGCTCAACGGCGAAAAGGGCGAAGTCATGGCCAAGGTCGTAAAGACCCTTGTCATGTACGGCGAAACCTTCGGAGCGGAGCGTATGGTTCCCGTCACCAGCAAATTCGGCCACACCGTTATTTCCTTCGGTCTTAAGATCATGAAACCCGTCTATGAGCTCTATGATCAGCTCATCGAGGCCGGCCTTGTCTCCGACCAGAAGTTCACCGCCGACCCTAGACCCGTGGACCCCAATGTTCCCGCATCCTTCATTGAAAAGCTGGTTTTCAACAAATTCATGTACACCGAGCAGGCCCGTTTTGAAAAGCAGATGGAGAAGCTGGGCCTTATCGATGATGACAGCTTTACCTGCGCCTGCTATCTGGATCAGGTCAACAACAAGCCCCTCAAGGGCGAAGTCCTCTCCTGGGCCGAGTCCTCTGCCGTTGTGTATGCAAACTCTGTTCTTGGTGCAAAGTGCAACCGCAACTCCGGCATTATCGAGCTGATGGGCTCCATTGCAGGCTTTGTGCCTGAGTTCGGCCTTCTTACCGACGAGGGACGCAAGGCCACATGGATAGTTGAGGTCAAGTGCGAAAAGCGCCCCGAGCCTCAGCTTCTGGGCTCTGCCATTGGCATGAAGGTCATGGAAGATGTGCCTTACATAAAGGGCATGGAGAAGTGGCTGGGCACCGAGCTTAACGACGAAGCCTGCACCTACCTCAAGGACTTTGGCGCAGCTACCGCCTCCAACGGCGCAGTGGGCCTTTACCATATCGAAAACCTCACTCCCGAAGCCGTGGAGCAGGGCGAAGCTCTCATCAAGGAGGGCGCAAAGGTCTATGTTATAGACGATGCCGAGCTTCAGCGCGTTCAGGATAACTATCCCGTTGTCTGGAAGGACATCAACGCAAAGCCCCAGCTTTGCTTTGTTGGCTGCCCCCACATGACCTACAAGCAGCTTTGCGACTGGACCGAGAACGTGGCAGCAGGTCTTGCCGCAAACGGCCTGAAGAAAGTCACCATCCCCACCGTCTTTACCGCTCCCTCCGCCGTTATCAAGGAGTTTGAAAAGACCGAGCTTTATGCAAAGCTTCAGTCCATGGGCATTGTTCTCAGCTACATCTGCCCCCTCATGTACATGAACAATCCTCTTGTCAAGAAAAAAGCGGTCATTACCTCCTCCAATAAGCTTCGCACCTACACCACCGCCAGATACTACACCGAGGCCCAGATCCTCGACATGATCACCGGCAAGGAGGTAAAGTGATGAAACAGTTCAAAGGACGCGTCATAGTTCCCGGCACCTGCACTGCTGAGGCTCTTGTAAGCCGTGGCGGCTTCAACACTCTTGCAAGCTATCAGGGCCCCATGCTCACCGGCGACAAGCAGGTCAAGTGCGGCGACCAGAATAACCCTGACCTCTACAAAAAGTCCATGATAGGCAAGGCTCTCTGCCTTCCCATGACCATAGGCTCCACCACCGGCGGCATGGTGCTCTACACCGTGTGCGCTCTGGGCAAGCAGCCCGCCTGCATGCTCTTCTCCATGCCCATCGACTCTCTGGCAGCCTCCGGCGCCATTTTGGGCGACGTGTGGACTGAGGCCAAGATGCCCGTTGTGGATATGCTGGGCGATGAATTCCTTGAGTATGCCCAGACCGGCATGACCATCACCGTCAAGGAAGACGGCGTTGTGGAAGTCGGCTGATTTAACAAAGCATGAAAAAAGCAGCATCCGCTTTGATAGTGGATGCTGTTTTTTTATCGTGGCTTATATACCTATTCCGCTATTTGCCCTGCAAATTCCTCATCATCAAAGGCGAAAAACTCCACTTTTCCGCAAAGCTCACAGCGGAATATATTCATCGTAACGGAGCCGCTTATAAGCCGGTTCAAATCGCTGAAAAAATAAGTCTCTTCGCCCAGCTTGAATGTTGCCTTGCCGTAGTTCAGCATTTGCCCGCCGCATCTTAAGCAGGTCATGCCGGAAACTCTTTTCTCCTTATCCGCTTTGCGGCTCTCCTCTTCCTCTTGCCGGGCCTGACGAACATTCTCCAGATAGCTTCGCAGCTCATCGGCATTTTCAGCCCGCCCCGAGCTTAAAGCGGCCTCGGCTCTCTCTACAGCGGAAAGTTTTTCGTACTGTGGGTAACAATCCTTACACAGAACTTGATTTGTGTTTCCGCAGTACAGTTTCTTTTTGTTCAGAAGCCCCAATTCAGCTCCGCAAAAAATACATCTGTTATCCATGGTAAATAATCTCCTTAAATTGCTGCTCTCAAACCAATTATATACTATCATATAAGGCCGTACTTTACAAGAACAGACGCAGCTTGTGAAAGAGCTACAGGCGTTCAAATCATTGCGGCAAAGCCTTGCACACTCTTGAGTTTTTCCGCATTTTGCGTATAATGGTGGAAGAAAAAACAATGGAGGACAAAAGATGAAAGCAATAGTCAGTGTTTTCGCCAAGGACACCAAGGGCATCACCGCCTATGTTACGGCGCTCCTTGCGGAAAAAGAGATAAACATACTGGATATCAGCCAGACCCTCATGCAGGAGTATTTTGCCATGATAATGCTGGTGGACCTTGCCGACTGCACCGTAGCCTTTGACGTGCTGGCAAGCCACTTGAAGGAGAAGGGCGCGGAGCGCGCTCTTGATATCCATATCCAGCGTCAGGATATCTTTGAAGTAATGCACAGGGTCTGAGGGAAAGCACATGAGCTATCTTTTGAACAGCAGTGAGATACTGCAAACCATAGAGATGATAGACCAGCAGCATCTGGACGTGCGTACAGTCACCATGGGCATAAATCTTCTCGACTGCGCCGACACCGGCATGGAGGCCTGCTGCAAAAAGGTCTATGATAAAATATGCCGGTCAGCGGAAAATCTGGTGGAAAGCTGCTGCACCATTGAGCGGGAGTTTGGCATACCCATCGTCAATAAGCGCGTCTCCGTCACGCCCATTTCCCTTGTGGCGGCCTCCTGCCTTGAGGATGACTATACCCCCCTTGCCCATACTCTGGACAAGGCTGCCGCCGCCGTGGGCATTAACTTTATCGGCGGCTTTTCCGCCCTTGCCCACAAGGGCTTTACCAAAAGCGACCTGAGACTTATAAACTCCATCCCCCGCGCCCTGACCGAGACGGGCATAGTCTGCTCCAGCGTCAATGTGGCATCCACCAAGGCCGGTATAAATATGGACGCGGTGGCCCTCATGGGCAAAATCATCCGTGAAACTGCGGATATTGACCCTATGGGCTGCGCCAAGCTTGTGGTCTTTGCCAATGCGGTGGAGGATAACCCCTTCATGGCCGGCGCTTTCCACGGCGTGGGCGAGCCGGAGTGTGTCATCAATGTGGGTGTATCAGGCCCCGGTGTTGTGGCCCATGCTCTCAAAGCCTGCAAGGGCGAGAGCTTTGACGTGGTGGCTGAGACCGTCAAGCGCACCGCCTTCAAGATAACCCGCATGGGTCAGCTTGTGGGTCAGGAGGCTTCCAAGCGTCTGGGCGTGCCCTTCGGCGTGGTTGACCTGTCCCTTGCGCCCACTCCCGCCATCGGCGACAGCGTTGCCGAGATACTTGAGATAATGGGCCTTGAAAAATGCGGCATCCACGGCACCACTGCGGCTCTGGCCCTTTTGAACGACGCTGTTAAAAAAGGCGGCGTCATGGCCTCCGGTCACGTGGGCGGCCTTTCCGGCGCTTTCATCCCCGTGTCCGAGGATGCGGGCATGATCTCCGCTGTGGAGGGTGGCACTCTCTGCCTTGATAAGCTTGAGGCCATGACCTGCGTGTGCTCCGTGGGCCTTGACATGATCGCCGTCCCCGGTGATACCAGTGCTGACACCATCTCCGCCATCATTGCGGATGAAGCCGCAATCGGCGTTGTAAATAACAAGACCACCGCTGTCCGCCTCATTCCCGCCACCGGCAAAAAGGTAGGCGAGCGGATAGACTTTGGCGGCCTTCTGGGCAGCGCTCCCGTCATGCCCATCCATGAAGGCTCAGCCGCCGAGTTCATCGCCCGCGGCGGACGTATCCCCGCACCCCTCCATAGCCTCAGAAACTGAATAAATATCTTCAAAATGCTCCCCGCTGATATGCACCCCGAAAGTTAGACACTTTCGGAGGTGCATATTTTAATGGCAAAAAAGGGAAGGAAGCGGAAAAGGTACTCGCCAGAAATGAAGCTATCAGTTATACTGGATATGCGAGACCACCACCTTGGGTATATGGAAACAACAAGAAAGTATGAAATACCCAATTATCGAGTAATTCAACGATGGGAGCGCATATACCTTGAAGAAGGAGCTGAAGGCCTGATGAAAGAAAGGCGAGGCAGAGCAAGCTCAGCAGATGGAGTGAGAAAAGGTAGACCTCCAAAGCTGGACAACAAGTCCGAAGAAGACCTTATTGCCGAGAACCAACGGCTTAGAATGGAGATAGAGTACCTAAAAAAACTGAGTGCCTTAGTTCTTGCAGAAGAGCGAGAGAACGGCAAAAAGCCATAATCGTCGCAGAACTAAGGCAGAGATACCCTCTTAAAGATTTGTTACAACTGTCCGGGCTGGCCCGAAGCACTTACTATTACTATCTCGAGCATCCAATACAGGACAAGCATGAAGCAGAAAAACGGGAAATACAAGAGATATACGATAGTCACAAAGGACGCTATGGCTACCGCAGAGTGTTGGCGGTTATGCGCAGCAAGGGATATACCACAAACCACAAGACTGTGCTAAAACTGATGAACAGCCTCGGACTTAAAGGTAAGCAGCGCAAGAATGACAAATACCATTCATACAGGGGCGAGGTAGGTAAGATAGCGGACAACATTTTGAAAAGGGATTTCCATGCCTCAAAACCTTTTGAGAAATTGAGCACAGATGTAACACAGTTCAAAGTCTTTGATGAAAAAGTATACCTTTCTCCAGTAATGGATCTATACAACAGGGAGATAGTATCCTACTCAATCTCAACAAGTCCCAATCTGGAACAGATAAGAGAAATGCTTGATGGCCTGTTTACCAAGCTTCCGGATGATGCAAAGCCTGTATTTCATTCAGACCAGGGGTGGCAATACCAACACGCCGAATACCAACGGCTTTTGGCGGAACACAGAATTACTCAGAGTATGTCCAGAAAAGGTAACTGTATGGATAATGGGGCTATGGAGAACTTCTTTGGCAGGCTCAAGGTTGAAATGTTTTACGGTGAGAAGTTTGAATCGGTTGATGCTTTCATTGAACACTTAGAACAGTACATTGATTATTACAACAACGTGCGTATTTCCTTAAAACTAAATGGAATGAGCCCTGTACAGTACCGAACTCATTCCATGATAACTTAATATTTACTTTTGTCTAAACTTTGGGGTCCACTCCCCGCCGGGGGAGCACTTTTCATGCATATTCCGGTAAAAGCTGCAAATAATAGCTCCAGATAGCCAATTTTGGAGGTTTTACCATGAATATGAAAGCTTCAAAGGCTCGCCGCGGCCTTTATACCCTTGTTTTCTCCATCCTGCTGTGCAATCTGCTCTCGGCTCTTGCGCCCGCTGCCCACGCCGCAGAGATGGGCAGCATTGCCGTTGAGAAAAACTGGCAGACCAAGGGCAATGCCCTGCCTCAGTCCGTTACCCTCTACCTCAAAAACGGCGAAGCCACCGTCAGCACCCTTGTGATGAGCAATGCAAACGCCGGGCAGAATGGTGAGTGGACGGGCAGCTTTGAAAATGTGCCTTTGTACGATGATAATGGCCGCCCCATTGAGTATACCGTTTCGGAAATGTGGCTTGAGGGCTATGACTTTTCCGTGCTGCGCCAGCCCAAGGCTGAGAGGATAGAGATAAAAGAGATAGGCGAAAAGATCACCCCCGCCAGCGAAAGCCGCTACAGCGTGGGCAGTGCCAATATGATAGTTGCCAACAAGGGCGGAGACTACTATCTCTGGACTGAAAGCGCCCTCAGCGACACCCAGAAAACCCGCCTGCTCGCCTCCATAAACCAAGCCGGTTTGCAGGGCTTCGGCAAGGATCTGAGCCTTTCAAATACTGCCTTTCAAAGCGGCCTGCCCGCCTATTTTGAAGCAGGCGTCACCGTGGGGGAGGATAACAGCGGCGTGTATGTGGATTTTGAAAAGACAAATGTATGGAGTCTTTTCTACGCCGGTATGTATGAGATGCAGCGCGCCCAGAGCGCCATAGTGCTCAATACGGCACAAGAGCCGGCCGCCACCCCCACACCATCTGCAAGTCCCATCGTAAGCCCCACACCTACCATGCAGCCCAGCCCCACCCCTTCCGCACCGCCTCAGACCGGCAACACCGGCATCGAGTGGGTCTGCGCCATGCTGTCAGCCTCGCTGCTGGCCCTTTTCATCCTTGTGAGAAAACTCAGAACAGTCTGGTAAAAAGTAATAAAACAGCTCCCAACACGTTGCAAAATGCGTTGGGAGCTGTTATTATATGTCGCGTTGAAAACAGGAAAGAAGGTTATGAATATGAATACCGATAAAAAAATAAGCAGACCCATAGCTCTTTTACCCATAGGCGTGTTTCTCGTTTTGTATCTGGGCATGGGCCTTGTGTTTGAGTACATACTCAAGATAGAGATGGGCTTTTACAATATCCCCATCGTGGTGGTCTTCCTTATAGCGCTGACGGTGGCCTGCTTCCAGAACCGCGCTCTCTCCTTTGACGAAAAGCTCACTGTTATGGCACATGGCGTTGGCAATAAGGACATCTTCACCATGATCCTCATTTTCCTTGCCGCTGGCGTCTTTGTGGGTGTCACCGGCAGAAGCAGCGCCGAGGCCGTGGCCTACTTCCTTTTGTCCGTCACTCCCGCATGGGCAGCCGTGGCTATACTCTTTGTGGCGTCCTGCTTTGTATCCACCGCAATGGGTACCTCCGTGGGCACCATCACTCTCCTTACCCCCATCGCCGTGGCTGTCGCCAAGGTCTCCGGCTTCTCTCTGCCCCTTTGCATCGGCTCTGTCATGGGCGGCGCCATGTTCGGCGACAACCTCTCCTTTATCTCCGACACCACCATCGCCGCCTGCAACTCTCAGGGTTGCCAGATGAAGGACAAGTTCCGCGCAAACTTCAAGATAGCTCTCCCTGCCGCTCTTGTCACTCTCGTTATTATCCTTGTAATGTCCTTCTCCTCCGGCATTGAGCAGATAGAGTGCCCCGAATATAACCTCATGCTGCTCATCCCTTACATTCTGGTGCTTATCGGCGGCATTGCCGGCATCAACGTTTTTGCCGTGCTGCTTGTGGGTATAGTTTCCGGCATTATCATCACCATTGCCACCGGCACTACCAATGTTATGAATCTGCTGGGCAATATGGGCTCCGGCGCTTCCGGTATGTTTGAGACTATCATGGTCACCGTTCTCGTCTCCGCCATGTGCGCCCTCATCCGTGAGTTCGGCGGCTTTGAAGCACTTTTGAGCTTCATCCGCCGGGTGTTCAAGGGCCGCGTGGGCGGCAGACTGGGTGTCGGCCTTCTGGTTGGCGCAATGGACATTGCCACTGCCAACAACACCGTCGCCATCGTCATGGCTGGCCCCATTGCAAAGGAGATAAGCGAGGAGTACGAGATTTCTCCCAAGGAAGCGGCCTCTTTGCTTGATACCTTCTCCTGCGTGTTCCAGGGCATTATCCCCTACGGTGCTCAGATGCTCATTGCTGTCTCCACCGCCGTGGAGCTTGGCGGCAGCACCAGTGCCTTTGAAATCCTGCCCTGCCTTTTCTACCCCTATCTGCTGGCTCTCAGCTCCGTGCTGTTCATTATCTTAGGCGCAAAGAAAAAGAAATAAGCTGCAAAACAACAAAAATCCTGACGCATTTGTACAGCGTCAGGATTTTTTCGTGTCTTATTATTCAGCCTCAAGGCTTTTTTCAAGCTCGTCAATGTCCGCCATGAACAGTGCCGCCTCGCCGTCAGAGGGTATGAGCATACCTATGCGGGGAGAGACGGAAAAGCTGTCCACAGAGGGGCCGTCCATCAGGCAGGAGCGCTTGAACTGCTGAGAGAAAAGTCTCTTGCAGTAGCTTCTCAGCCAGCGGATAAGCTCGGCGTCGGAAAATTCATCCCCATAAGCGCGCTTTGCAAGGCGGAAGCACTTGGAGGGAGTGCAGCCGTTTTTCAGCATCCAGAAGGTGAAGAAATCCTGCAGGGCGTAGGAGCCGACGGCATCCTCGCTCTTCTGGCTTATCTGGTCGTCAAAAATTGGCAGAAGCTCAGGGGTGATGGGGCAGTCCAGCACATCCCACAGCGCCTTGGCCAGCACCTCATTGTCCGTGGTCTGGGCGATGAAGCGCAGATTTGCACGGATCTGTGTCTTGGTCAGGCCCATGTTCACATCGTAGGAACTGGTATGGTCGCCGTTGTAGGTGCACCAGCCGTCAATAAACTCACTGAGGTCCTCAGTACCCACGTTCAGGCCGTTTACCTTGTTTGCAATGTCAAAGAGTATCTGGGTGCGCTCTCTGGCCTGAGTGTTTTCAAAGGCAACGCTGTAGTCGTCCTCGGCGTGGCCGATGTCGGCGAAGTGCTGCTTTACGGCGGCAGTGATATCAATCACGCGAACCTCTGCGCCCAGCTGCTCGGAAACGATGATGGCGTTATTCTTGGTGCGGGAGGAAGTGCCGAAGCAGGGCATAGTGCAGGCCACAACATTGGTGGCGGGCAGACCCATGCGCTTTACGGCCTCGGCACATATCATAACTGCCAGTGTGGAGTCAGAACCGCCGGAAATGCCGATGACGCAGTGTGTGAGTCCGGCGTACTCCATGCGCTTTACAAGGCCGGAAACCTGCATATCCAGCACGCGCTTGCAGTAGGAGGGCACATCCTCGGCTCTTGAGGGGAGGTTGGGGAGCTTGGAGTAGCTGCGGCTGAGCGTGGTGACAGACTCTTCGCAGTCCCAGAAAACGTGCTCCATGAAATCCACGTCCTCTTCAAAGCCACCGCGCTCAAAGCGCTGCTTTGTAAGATACTGCAGGTCGATCTCGCTTATGACCATGTTGTCTGCGCTCTCGTCCTGTGCCAGCACCGCGCCGTTTTCGGCAATGGCGCAAAGCCCGGTGTACACATTGTCGGTAGTGCTCTCACCCTTGTTGGGGGCAGCCAGCACCATGCCGCAGGCAAGGCGTTTTGACTGGGCGCGGAGGGAGAGCATAGCGTCCTCGGTGGAGCTTATGGTGCCGGCAAAGCCTGCCAGCTGAGCCACCAGATTGACCCCGGCCCTGGCGAGGAGTGCGGAGGCGGGAACAATGTCCTCAATGCCGCAGCCTACTTCCGCGGATATGCACAGCTCTTCCATGCCGCCGCAGTCAAAGCAGACTTCACAGCCAAAGGGCACATCAAAGCCGCAAAAGCTTATCTCCATCGTCTCCTCAAAGGGAGCGGAGAAAGCCCGGTGCCTGCTCTCGCCGGGGATAAGACCCAGCAGCTCACCATTGGACACGGCAGCGGCGCAGGAGAATACCTTTGCGCCCACAGCCACGGGCAGACCCACAAAGGTGAGCATATCCATGCCGCGGCTGGCCTCGATTATTCTGACGAGGGCCTTTTTGGCCCCATCCAGAAGCACCTTGTGTCCGAAAAGGTCGCCGCAGGTGCAGCCGGTAAGGCAAAGCTCCGGCAGCACCAGCAGCTTCACGCCACTATCGGCTGCACTTTTCATGCAGTCGATAATGGCATTTGCGTTATATTCCGCATTGGCGACCTTTATCATGGGGGAGGCCGCCGCAACTTTAATAAATCCGTCTTTCATTTGACGCCTCGAAGAAAATCAGAACTTGATACGCTCAGCAATGTAGTCGTGGACTTCGCTGATGGGGATACGTACCTGAGTCATGCTGTCGCGCTCACGGATGGTGACGCAGTGGTCAGCCTCATCGGTCTCGGTGCCGACAGTGTTGAAGTCAAAGGTGATGCAGAAGGGAGTGCCGATCTCGTCCTCGCGGCGGTAACGCTTGCCGATGGAGCCGGTCTCGTCGTAGTCGCACATGAAATCTTTGCTCAGCTCCTGATAAAGCTCCATAGCGGGGCCGGTGAGAATTTCCTTCTTGGACAGGGGGAGAATGGCGCACTTGAAGGGAGCGAGAGCGGGATGCAGGCGCAGCACGGTGCGTACATCGTCATTGCCCTTCTTGTCCTGACCCACGACTTCCTCGTCGTATGCATCGCACAGTACGGAAAGTACGGTACGCTCAACGCCCAGAGAGGGCTCAACAACGTAAGGAATGTAGTGCTCGTTCTTCTCCTGATCGTAGTAGGTCAGATCCTGACCGGAAACGTTCTGGTGGCAGGTCAGGTCGTAGTCGGTACGGTCGGCAACGCCCCACAGCTCGCCCCAGCCGAAGGGGAAGAGGAACTCAAAGTCGGTGGTGGCCTTGGAGTAGAAGCTCAGCTCCTCGGGGTCATGGTCGCGCAGTCTCAGGTTTTCATCTTTGAGGCCGATAGCAAGCAGGAACTGGTGGCAGAAGTTGCGCCAGTACTCGAACCACTCAAGGTCGGTGCCGGGCTCGCAGAAGAACTCAAGCTCCATCTGCTCAAACTCTCTGACACGGAAAATGAAGTTGCCCGGAGTGATCTCGTTGCGGAAGGACTTGCCTATCTGGGCAATGCCGAAGGGCAGCTTGCGGCGGGTGGTGCGCTGGACATTGACAAAGTTTGTGAAAATGCCCTGTGCAGTCTCGGGACGCAGATAAACGGTGTTCTTGGCGTCCTCGGTGACACCCTGGAAGGTCTTGAACATCAGGTTGAACTGACGGATATCGGTGAAATTGTGCTTGCCGCAGGTGGGGCAGGGAATGTTGTGCTCTTCAACGAATTCCTTCATCTCGCTCTGGGAAAAAGCGTCGATGGGGCGACCCAGCTCGAAGTTATTCTCCTTGCACCAGTCCTCGATTATCTTGTCGGCGCGGAAACGCTCGTGGCACTCGCGGCAGTCCATGAGAGGATCGGAAAAGCCCTTCAGGTGGCCGGAAGCGACCCAGGTCTGGGGGTTCATGAGGATAGCTGCGTCAAGACCCACGTTGTAGCGGTTTTCCTGAACGAACTTCTTCCACCATGCCTTCTTGACGTTGTTTTTCAGCTCAACGCCCAGAGGGCCGTAGTCCCAGGTGTTTGCAAGGCCGCCGTAGATCTCGCTGCCTGCGAAGATGTAGCCGCGGTTTTTGCACAATGCAACAATCTTGTCCATGGTTTTTTCTGTGTTTTTCATTTTACATCCTTTCCTGCGGCTGGCTGCCGCAGAGATAATATTTTGTCGTCACCCGACAACCCAATAATATACCAGATAGTGCACACTATTTCAAGTTTTTGCCGTCTTAAACTTTTATTTCTGTAATCCTTGCCGATAATGTGCTATAATTTGACATATACTAGGACATACGATATTATTTCAACAGAAAATACGGTTATACGGTAAAGAGATATGAACGAAACAGTAAAAGACAAAACAAGGCGCCAGATAATCATTGCCCTTGTGTGCGCGCTTATATTTTTGCTCTTCATGGCGGCGATTATCTATATCACAGGGGACTGTGTGCTTTTTCACCTGCCCCGGGGCGCAGAGTTCTCAGTGGACAGCGGTACTGCCTTTGACGACTCGGATATAAAAGCATATTTCAAAATACCCTTCAGCAACATGGGCCTTCCACTGGAGCTGGAGCGGCTTGGCTATGTGGATGTAAATACCCCCGGCAGCTATGAGATAGTCTATGTTGCAAGCTTTATGGGCGTTCCCCACGGACAGCGCTGTATAGTCACTGTTCTGGATAAGCAGGCGCCCACCATAGGCCTTGAGGTAGACCCCGACTACAGGGCTGACTGGCTTGAAGGCTACGTGGAGGAGGGCTATACCGCCACGGACGGGGCCGACGGTGACCTTACGGACAAGGTCAGAATAAAACGGCTTGACGGCGCGGTGGAGTACACTGTTTCAGACAGCGCGGGCAATACCGCCACCGTCACCCGCCATATAGATTATCAGCTCAACTGCCCCACTATCACGCTCAATGGGGCGGCTGAGCTTTGCCTTTGCGCTCTGCCCTGGTACACGGATCCCGGCTTCACCGCCGTAGACGCCCAGGGCAATGATTACAGCGATAAGGTCAGGGTTGAAGGTCAGGTGGACAGCGATGCCGCCGGTGAGTATGAGATAGTCTATTCCCTCGCCAATGCATCCGGAGATACAGTCAGCGCAAAGCGCACTGTCACCGTGCAGATGGATGACTGCGGAGAGATGTGTGAGCCGGAGGACAAGACCATATACCTCACCTTTGACGACGGCCCCGGCCCATATACGGATACGCTCCTTGATATTCTCGATGCCTACGGAGCGAAAGCCACCTTCTTCGTAACCGGCGCTTACCCGGAATATGCCCGGTGCATCAAGAGAGCCCATGAGGCTGGGCACAGCATCGGTGTCCATACCTTTACCCACTGGTACGGCAAAATCTATTCCAATGAGGAAAATTTCTTTCAGGACTTTCTGGCCACACAAAAGCTCATATATGATCAGACAGGGGAATATACCCAGCTCTACCGCTTCCCCGGCGGCAGCTCCAATACAGCAAGCTTTGTAAACTACGGCATAATGACAAGGCTCAGTAAAAGTCTTGAGGACATGGGCTACAGATATTTTGACTGGAACGTGAACAGCGGCGACGCGGACGGGCTCACCGGCGCCACCAGTGTAGCCAATGCCATAATCCGCGGCTGCGCGGGGAAAAACTGCGCCGTGGTATTGCAGCACGATATAAAGGGCTTCAGCGTTTACGCGGTGGAAAAGGTGCTCCAATGGGGGCAGGAAAACGGCTACAGCTTCAAGGCACTGGACACTGAAAGTCCCGGAATGCACCATCAGATAGTGAACTGAGGGAAAACCATGCTTTTTGAAAAATATTCCTCTCCCGCGGGGAAAATTATCCTCGCCGCCCATGAGAATGCAATATGCGGCCTGTGGTTTGCAGGACAGAAATACGAACTTTTGGGCATAGATTCAAGCCTTGCCGAGTCCGAGGGTGACAGGGAAGTGCTTTCTCACTGTAAAAACTGGCTGGATGCCTATTTTGAAGGCCGTTCGCCTGAAATTGACTTTCCCCTTTGCCCAAACGGAACGGAGTTCCAGAAGAAAGTCTGGCAGCAGCTTTGTAAAATTCCTTACGGCAGCACCGCAAGCTACGGCGAGATTGCCGCGCTTGTGGGCTGCAAAAGCGCCAGAGCCGTAGGCGGTGCCGTGGGCAAAAATCCCATTTCCATTCTGATACCCTGCCACAGGGTGCTGGGTGCAAACTCCGCCCTCACAGGCTACGCCGGCGGTATAGACAGAAAGCTTTTTCTTCTGGATCTGGAAAATGGCAAATAGCCGCGCCATAATTGACATTTCCATACAAAAATGCTATCATCCCCCTGTATTCAGCGCCGCATCCCACAAAAAATCAGGGAGCGACAGCAGGAGGTAAATTGAATATGTCAAACGCAGCATCCCGCGACAAGATCCGCCGCATGACAGGGATATCCATCCTTCTGGCGGTTGTAGTCGTACTCACTCTTCTTGGCAACTTTGTGCGCTTCGGTCCATTCCCGATCACGCTGGCTCTGGCCCCCATCATCATCGGTGCCGCCGTTTACGGTGCTTCTGCCGGTGCAATTTTGGGCTTTGCTTTCAGCCTTGTGGTGTTTATCACCGGCGTAATGGGCTGGGACGGGGGCACGGTCATGCTCCTTATGAGCGCATCCCCTGTGGCCTGTGTGCTCGTCTGCCTTGCAAAAGGCACCGTGGCAGGCTGGCTGGCCGGGCTTCTTTATGAGCTTCTTTCAAAGAAGAATGTACATCTGGGCGTGATTGCTGCCGGAATAATCTGCCCGGTGACAAACACCGGCATTTTTATTGTCGGCATGCTCCTTTTCTTCAATGAGACTCTCGCATCCTGGGCAGGCGGACAGCCGATACTCAGCTACATTATCTTTGGCCTCACCGGAGTCAACTTCCTTGTGGAGCTGGCTGTCAATCTGGTGCTGGCCTCCGGTATCACCACCATAATAAAGCATGTTGGAGGTAAAAAGGCATGATCCTTGCCATCGACGTGGGCAATACCAACATAGTTCTCGGCTGCATTGATGAGGGCAGAATTTTAAATATAGTCCGCATTCAGACCAATGACAGGTGCTCCGCTGTGGAGTACGCCATAAAGCTCAAGGACATTCTTGACCTTTACGGCATCGACTACCGTGGCTTTGAAGGTGCCATCATATCCTCGGTTGTGCCGCCGCTTACTCAGGCTTTGCAGGAGGCTGTGAAGCTTCTCACCGGTGTGGATGCAGTCATTGTGGGCCCGGGTATGAAAACCGGCATGAATGTCCGCATTGATGACCCGGGTACGCTGGCGGGAGACCTTGTAATCGGCAGCGTTGCCGCCATGAACTGCTATGGCACGCCCTGTATCGTACTGGATATGGGTACTGCCACCACCATGGTGGTTATTGACGATAAGGGCTGCTACTTGGGCGGCGCCATCCTTGCAGGCGTGAAGCTTTCGTTGTCCGCTCTGGCCTCAGGCACAAGCCTTCTCCCGGATATCTCCATATCAGCCCCTAAAAAGTGCATCGCCACAAATACGGTGGACTCCATGCGTTCCGGCGCAGTCTACGGCACTGCCGCCATGATAGACGGTATGGTTGAGCGTATGGAAGCGGAGCTTGGCATGGAGTGCAAAATAATTGCCACCGGCGGCCTTGCCCCCTTCATCACGCCCCTTTGCAAGCGTGAGATTATCTGTGACAATGACCTGCTCCTAAAGGGCCTCTGGATACTCTATCAGAAGAATAAAAAGTGATTGCAATTTTTCCGCCGCAAGTAATCGCGGCGGAACTTTTTTGTATATTCCCCGTCGTAAAGATATAAAATGGGGCAATGTAAAACTTATGTAAATACCTGTAAAAATTTAATCCACAATTTGACATTTTTGCTTGAAAAATTTGTCCTCATAATATATACTTTATAATGAATATAGTCACACATCAAAGCAAATCCAAAGGAGGCTTTAATATATGACATCAAAGAAGATTTTAAGCATACTCATCTGCCTTGTCATGGTGCTGTCCCTCATGCCCATGGCAGCCTTTGCCACAGTAACCGGCGAAGGACTTAATGGCGAGGGATCCACGACTCTTAAAGTTTCTTTAGCAAACAGCGGAGACATAATTTATGACGGAACATCCAAAGTTCCTCCCGTGAACGTTTCTGACGGGACACAAGCTTTAAGATATTCCGAAGATTATACTGCCTCTTATTCGGATAACGTGGATGCCGGTCAGGGTAAAGTTACTATCAAGGGTTTAAACAACTATGCTGGTGCGTCGGCAGAATTTTATTTTACGATTTTGCCCAAACCTGTTACCCCAACCATAGGAAGTGTTGAATCCAGCTATAATTACACTGGCAATGCAATTACGCCCGCAGTCAGACTTTTTGACGGAGAAAAAGAAATTCCGACCGGTGAGTACAGCGTTACATACGGCGAGAACAAGGTCGATACCGGTTCTGTCACCGTCAGAGATAACGATGGCGGCAACTACGCTATTGCTGAAACAAGCAAGACTTTCACAATCACTGCCCCGGCCAAGACCTCAATCGAAGGTTTCACAGTGACGGTTTCCGGCGGACCCTACACCTATGACGGAAATGAACATACCCCCACCGTGACAGTCAGCAACGGCACCACTACTCTGACTGCAGGCACTGACTATACGCTTAGCATATCTGACAAGATAAATGCCGGTACCCACACTGTCACCGTTACCGGAACAGGTAATTACACCGGAACACTTACGGGAACTTTTGTTATCAATCCCAAAGAAGTTATACCTACCCTGACTCTCAACCCCACCAGCTGCGAACATGACGGAAAAGCACATAAACCCACGGCAACAGTCACAGGCAGCGGAACTCAACTCATTGAGAATACCGATTATACCCTGAGCTATACCCGTGACGGTGCTGTTACGGACGACTTTTCAAGCGTTGGCACCATTGTTGTTACCGCCACGGCAAAGTCTGGCGGAAACTATACCTTTAACCCGGCCTCCGCAAGCGCTTACTTCACCATTGACCCTAAACCGGTTCCAATCACTGTGACGCTTAATCCTGACAATGCAGTGTACACGGGTAAGGCACAAGCAATAGAACCGATAGTTACATTTAATAACGGAACATCCAATTTAACACTTATCAAAAACACCGACTACACCGTCAATTACACCCGCAATGGCGCACTGACGGAGGACTTTACAAATGTTGGCACGATAAGCGTCAATGTGACAGGCAAGGAAGGAACTTTTTATGCCGGCAAGACAGGCTCGGCTAACTTTACTATAAGCCCGAAGCCAGTTACTGCCGAAGCAGAGCTTTCACCAAAATCTTATCTTAAAACAGGCTCTGAGATCAAGCCTGAACCCCAAGTAACATACGAAGAAGGGGCAGAGAAGAAAACACTCACCAAGGATGTGGACTATACTCTTTCCTATGTCAACAATGTCAATGCAGGAACAGCAACTGTAACCATCACGGCAAAGTCTGGCGGTAATTATTCGTTCAATGCCATTACCAAAACTTTCGAGATTATTGAAGCAACAGCATCAAATCTCTCTGTCACGGTCAACGGCGGTCCCTTTATATACAACGGAAAAGCTTATGAGCCTTCCGTGACCGTCAAAGATGGTACAACCGAACTGACCAAGGACACCCACTACACTGTAGCCTACAGCAAGAACGTCAATGCAGGCACTGCTACTGTTTTTGTAAGCGGCAAGGCAGACACCACCTATGCCGACAGACTTGGCTCTGCAAGCTTCACCATCACTCCCAAGTCCGTCACCACCCCCACCATCAAGCTTGAGCGCACAAGCTACGGCTATACCGGCAAGGAGATAAAGCCTGCTGTTACCGTGTATGACGGCAGCACCCTCATCCCCGCCACCGAATACACAGTAAGCTACTCCAATAACATAAACGCCGGCACCGGCTATGCAACCATCACCGACACCAACGCCAGCGGCAACTATGTCCTCACGCAGACAGTGGCAAGCTTCACCATTGCAAGCAATGTGAAGTACAACATAGTCCTGGGTAACGGCGGCTGCTGGTACAGAGGCTCCTACTACGGTCTGGGCTTCCGCTGCGACGGACCCTATGATCAGTTCATCGGCCTGACCATTGATGGTCAGGGTGTAGACAGATCCTACTATGCCGTCTCCGAAGGCAGCACCAATGTGGGCCTCTATCCTCGGACTCTCAATATGCTGGGCAACGGCACCCACTACATCACCTTCCACTATACCAGCGGCAGCGCAACCGGTGTGTTCTACGTGGGCAGCACTGCAATAAATGCAGTCATGACCGGCGATGACAGCAATGTGGGCCTTCTGGCTCTCATCATGTGCCTTGGTGTTCTCAGCTCTGTAGCCACACTCTCTGTTCTCAGAAAGAGAAAGACCGGCGCAAGATAATCACATAAAGCAATGATCCGGCGGGATACCCCGCCGGATTTTTTGTATAAAGCCCCCGCTTGCCGGTTATACTCTGGAAAAAGGGCATTTTTTCCAGTGCCTGCGGTCTGAGGAGGGCTAAGCTTGAAAGAAAAACTCATAAGGAAACTGGCGCTGATTATCGCCGTGTGCGCTGCGGCGGGAACGGTCACAGCCGCCATAGCCGCAGGTGCGGGGGCATCGGCTCAGCAGCCCACTGAAACCCCGCCCTCCAGCCCCACCCTTACTCCAAGACTTACACCAAAACCTTCGCCCACACCCACAGTGGAGCCCATGGACCATTCCATCTGGGGTGACGGCGTTGTAAATATCCTCTTTATAGGTACTGACGAGCAGTACAGTGAAAATGACAAGGGCAGAGGCGATGTGACCATGCTCTGCTCTCTCAACAGGGACAGCGGCAGCGTAAAGCTTGTGAGCTTTGAACGCAGCATCGGCATGCCCTGGCCAAACCACGGCGATGTCATGCTCACCAATACCCACGCCCACGGCGGATCAGAGCTTGTGTGTCAGGACATAAGCCGGGCTTTCAGAGTGGATATTGACGGCTATGTGCAGATGAATTTTGACGGCTTTTGCAGCATTATCGACTCGCTTGGCGGTGTGGATATCCTTCTGGGCGCAGAGGAAGCCAAGGCCATGACAGAGGATACCTATAATGAGATATGGTACTCTGAGGGCTTGAACCATCTGGACGGGGCATCGGCCCTTCGCTATTGCCGCCTGCGCCGTATTGACGATAACTGGCATCGGGTGGAGCGGCAGAGATATCTTTTCAGCTCGGTGCTCAGTCAGGCAAAAAATCTGCGCCTTAGCCAGATAAAGGAGCTGGCCCACGCGGCCATGGAGCATGTGAATACCAATCTTACAAAGCCGCAGCTTGCAGCGCTTCTGGTGAAAGCCCCGCGATTTATCCGCAGTGAGCTTCAGCAGATGACCATTCCGGACCGAAACAATGTCTGGACCTATAACAGCGGCGAGGAGACCGTCACCGGCTGTGACTTCGGGGCGGAGAGCCGACGGCTCAACGAGTTTATTTACGGTTCAGAGGAGCAGACCCAAGCGGTAATGGCAAATTAAAATGAGCTGTTGCATTTTGCAACAGCTCATTTTATATCCTGTTTTCAGCCTTCATTCCAGGCCTTTATCTCGGTGCGGAGCCAGTCTGCCCACTCCTCAATACCCTCGCCGGTACGGGCGGAGATGGGGATGACCTTCATGTTGGGGTTGAGCTTCTTTACGTACTTTTTGCACTCTTCCACATCAAAGTCAAAATAGGGCAGCACGTCTATCTTGTTTATAAGCAGCACATCGCAGATGGAGAACATCAGCGGGTACTTGAGGGGCTTGTCATGCCCTTCGGGGACGGAGAGGATCATTGCGTTTTTCACGCTGCCGGTGTCAAACTCGGCAGGGCATACCAGATTGCCCACGTTCTCAAGAATGGCAAAATCCACATCCTCAACGCCCATACCGTCCAGACCCTGCTTGGTCATGCCTGCGTCCAGATGGCACATACCGCCGGTATGCAGCTGAATGACCTTCACGCCGGTCTTTTCAATAGTGGCGGCGTCAACATCGGAGTCAATGTCTGCCTCCATAACGCCGATACGAAATTCATCCTTCAGCGCCTCGATGGTGCGCCTGAGGGTGGTGGTCTTGCCGGAGCCGGGTGAGCTCATCAGATTGAGCAAAAAGACTTTATCCTTCTTAAGCTGCTGGCGCAGAATATCTGCCTCACGGTCATTGTTTTCAAAAACGCTCTTTTTTATTTCAAGAACTTTGAAGCCTTCCATATCAAGTCTCCTCTTTCTCGGTAAATTGGATGTATTTTACCACGTTTTAATGCCCAAATCAATATACTCTCATCCGGCATGCGTCAAAATTGCGTTGACGGGAGAGCTGCGGTATCTTATAATCAGCGAAGAAATATCAGGAGGCACAGCATGAAATACAAGGCAGTTTTATTTGACATGGACGGCACAGTCCTTGACACTTTGGAAGACCTGAGATCCGCAGTAAACCGGACGCTGGCAGAGTTTGACATGCCTCAGTGCACTCTTGAACAGGTGCGCTGCTATGTGGGCAACGGTGCCAGACGGCTTATTGAGCAGGCGGTGCCCCAAGGCAGCAGCGAGGAAACCGTGGAGACGGTGCTTTCATGGTTCAAGGCCTATTATGAGCAGCATTGCCTTGTGACCACAGGCCCCTATGCCGGTATTATTCCGCTGATGGAGCGGCTGAAAGCAGCGGGCGTAAAGATGGCTGTTGTGTCCAACAAGCCGGATGAAGCCGTCCGTGAGCTGGCGGAGCGCTTTTTCCCCGGCCTTCTGGAGCTTGCTGCAGGACAGAAGGACTCTGTACCCCGCAAACCCGCGCCGGACATGGTGGAGCTTGCAATGGCCGATATGGGCGTAAGCAAGGCGGAGAGCGTCTACGTGGGCGACTCGGAGGTGGATGTGCTCACCGCAGCCAATGCGGGGCTGGACTGCATCTGCGTCACATGGGGCTTTCGCACTTTGGCGGAGCTTGAAGCCGCCGGAGCGGAGAAGCTTGTACATACCATGGAACAACTGGAAAACGAAATAATATGAAAAACCCGGAGAATTTTTTCTCCGGGTTGAGTTTTTACAGCGGCTGCTTTTTTATCTGTGACCAGCGGCGGGGGTATTTTACCGGCGTTGGCTTTTCCTTTTTGATTACCACAAGGCTGTGCACCACATCCGTGCCGGGGATGCTGTAGTCTATGCGCTTTTCAAGCTTTCCGCCCAGAAGGGAAATGGCGCGGCCTGCCTCATTCACTTCCTCCTGACAGTCCGGCCCTTTCATAGCAACGAAGTATCCGCCCACCTTCACCAGCGGCAGACAAAGCTCACAGAGAAGATTGAGCCTTGCCACGGCGCGGGAGGAGGCATAATCAAAGCTCTCCCGCATATCCTTGGGCGCTTCCTCGGCACGGCTGTGCAGACACTCCACATCCTCAAAGCCAAGCTTTTCACAGCAGTTTTTAAGGAAATTTATCCGCTTGTCCAGACTGTCAAGCAAGCTCAGCCCCATATCCGGGCAGGCGATCTTCAGCGCAAGACCGGGAAAGCCCGCACCTGTGCCCACGTCAATAAGCCGCTTCCCGGAAAGAGGGAAATGGGCGGCAATAGCGGCACAGTCGAGAAAATGCAGCTCAGCCACATCCTTCTCGCCGGAAATGGCAGTCAGGTTCATCACCTTGTTCATTTCCTCAAGATATTCATAATATGTCCTGTATCGGCGGAGCAGCTGCTCATCGGCGGCAAGGCCAAGCTCTCCAAAACCCTTTTGCAGTAAAGTTTCAAGCATAATGTAAAACCGAGCCGGACTTATGCGTCCTCGGCTTCTTCCTTGTACATTTTCAGAGCCTTTGCCAGCTGATCGGGGCAGGAGGTGTTCTTAAAGCCGCAGCGGATACCCTCAAGGCGGCTTATGACCTCATCAATGTCCATACCTTCAACCAGCTTGGAAATTCCCTGCAAATTGCCGCTGCAACCGCCCATGACCTTGAGAGATTTGAGTTTGTTGTCCTCCACCTCAATGTCCATCATCTGGGAGCAGACACCTCTGGGTCTGAAAGAAAATTCCATATTCTTCACCTTTTTCGTCAGTATTTACCTACATTTATATCATGCCGCCGCTTCTTTTGCAAGCGGTCATATTGCCCTTGGGACACGCATAGCCTGCAATGTGGAGGTGAGCGCTGTGCTTGGCATAAAAAAACTGGTTTCTCTGCTTATAATGACCATGAGCCTTTATATTTTTTCCGCGTCTCCCGGATATACGGTCCTCAGGGAAAACCGGGCGGAACGGCTTGAGAGCGGAAGAATGAAGAACGTCAGTGCAAGCTACCTTAACGGGGAGACGCTGCTGCCCGGGAGCACAGAAGTATCCCTGCCATACCCGGTGACAAGCCTGCCTGAGATAAAAGCGGCAATGGCGGTCAACGAGGTCAAGGATAAAACGGAAGGGGAACTGGTTTCCATACAGCAGGCGCGGCAGAGAGATGAGCACATAAGAGAGACTACCATTCAGGGTGGGCTCTCCGTGAAAAACCAGACCGGCTACCAGCTGGATCTGGGCAAGCTGCTTATTTCACCTCCGGCTATAAAGCTGCCGGCCGACGGTGTGCAGATCCTTGTAATCCATACCCACGCCAGCGAAGCCTATACCCCGGCCGGGCTTGACACCTACGTGGCCAGTGACGAAAGCCGCACAGAGGATACAAAATACAACATAGTCCGGGTGGGAGATGAGCTTTGCTCCATATTGGAAGGAGCGGGGCTTAAAGTGGTACACGACAGGAATATCTACGACTATCCCAGCTACACAGGCTCCTACACCCGTTCGGGAGATGCGGTGCAAAGCTGGCTTGCGGAGTACCCGGGGATAAGCGTGGTCATCGACGTACACAGGGACGCTCTGGGTGAAAACGGAGTTGTATATAAAACCATGGCGGAAGAGCAAGGCGTGGTTGCAAGCCAGATGATGATACTTGTGGGTACTGACGAAAGCGGGCTTGAGCATCCGGGCTGGCAGCAAAATCTGGGCCTGGCCCTGTATCTGCAAAGAACAGTCAGCGCCAGACACCCCACGCTTATGCGCCCGGTGGAGCTTGTACCCCAAAGGTACAATCAGCATCTGTGCCCCGGCAGCATCATTCTTGAAGTAGGCAGCAGCGGCAATACTCTTCAGGAAGCACTGGCGGCGGTGCGGCTTTTTGCCAACGCTGCGGCTCCTGCTCTGTCGGCTCTTGTCCAGTCATAAAAAATTTTTAAGAAAAACAAAAAAACACTTTACAAACATAAATTCTTATGCTATATTAATTCCAGTAATAAGAATTATTACTGATTTTTAATATACATAACAGGAGGAATAATAATATGAAGAAATGGGTATGCCCCGTATGTGGTTACGTTCACGAGGGAGAGACTGCTCCCGAGTTTTGCCCCCAGTGCAAGATCCCCGGTTCCCGCTTTGGTGAGCAGACTGCCGAGAAGGTCTGGGCAGCTGAGCATTTCATCGGTGTAGGCAAGCAGTTTGGTGACAATGTTCCCAAGGAAGTACAGGACGAGATCATCTGCGGCCTGAGAGCCAACTTTGAAGGCGAGTGCACCGAGGTCGGTATGTACCTTGCAATGGCCAGAGTTGCCCATCGTCAGGGCTATCCCGAAATCGGCCTTTACTGGGAGAAGGCAGGCCTTGAGGAAGCTGAGCACGCTGCCAAGTTTGCAGAGCTTCTGGGCGAGGTTGTAACCGACAGCACCAAGAAGAATCTTGAGATGCGCATCGAGGCCGAGAACGGCGCAACTGCCGGTAAATTCGAGCTGGCAAAGCTGGCAAAGCAGTACAATCTGGATGCGATCCACGACACCGTCCATGAGATGGCCCGTGACGAGGCCCGCCACGGCAAGGCCTTTGAGGGTCTGTGGGAGCGTTACTTCAAGTAAGATACAAGGCAAGTGGAGCAGCTCGTCTGCTCCATTTTAAGTGACATATTTTGGGCGCTGTATATTGACTTTGCCCCGGGGAAAATGGTATAAAATAATCAGTGCGGGATACCGCCGAAACGGATTAATCATTACAGGAGGAAACAACAATGAAGTACGTTTGCAATATCTGCGGCTGGGTTTACGACGAGGAAGAAAAGGGTGTCAAGTGGGAAGATCTCCCCGAAGATTTTGCCTGCGAGCTCTGCGGCGTCGGCAAGGACGATTTCAGCCCCGAAGAGTAAGAAATAGAACATGAAAAGACACGCCACGAATTTTCGTGGCGTGTTTTTCATACAGACTTTTTCATGGTCTTGTTCATTTTATTGTAAAGCAGACCCAGATATTTATAAACAAATCTTATAAGCTTGGCGCTTGCAAAACTCAGTACCAGCAACCACAGGAAGATGACTATGGAGTATTTGGGCGCAAACACCAGCTTCTGACACCAGTAGTAGCAGAAAAAGCTGTGTGTCAGCCACATGAAGGTGGACTCCTCACCCAGTATCTCAAAAACCTTTCCTGCCCACTGCCCCGGCTTTGTGGGCAGCAGGATAACAATGCACACGATGAATACAGCCGTGTTTATAAAATCGTAGAACATGTAGTTATAAAGGTGGATGTAGAAAAGTGCGGCAAAGCCTATGAGCGCGGCAATGCACCAGAGAAGCCTGCCTGCATAGCGGCGTTTGACCTCATTGAGAATATCATGCCTTGCAAAGGCGCAGCCCAGCATAAAGCCCGGCAGCAGCCCCAGCATCACCTTAATATGCTCCCAGAAAACAGAGGCGCAAAGGGGGACAAGTACCGGCAGCTTCACAAGCTCCGGCAGCACATACACCACAAAAGCGTTGAGCAGGGCTATAATAAAGAGGTCTGAGTACAAAATGGCATTTTTCCGCTCCAGAAAGCGCTTGACAGCGGGGAATACCAGAAGCAGCAGCACATATGGTACAATAAACCACCATTCCTTGTTGAATGAATAGCTCAGGCCGAGGAAATTATATATAAGTTCTCTTTGCAGCGGGTCGGGCCTCATGCCGAAAAAGAGCACCGAGACCGGAATGAAAAGGAAAAACACCATCCATACGTGTTTGTATACGCCAAGTATCTGCTTGCCTATCATGCTCTGGAGCTTGCTGCTTTTCAGGCTTGAAAGATAGCTGCCGTAGCCGCTGAGAAAAACGAACATGGGCAGGCAGATTCTGCCGAACTGGCCTATGTATGTGGAGAGACTGGTTTCACCGAAGGTATACAGGGATATAAACACATTCCCATCCAGCACCTTATTCGGATAAGCAAACAGGTGATGGTAAAGCATCAGGCAGATGGCCACACCTTTTATAATTTTTGTATCGCGTCTGCTGAATTCCACCGCAATACCTCCCTAAAAAACAGTCTTTCCCGACTGATTATAGCCCAGATAAATACTCTTCGTCAAGAAGTTGCTGCTCTTGCTTAGTTGAGTCATTCGTGCTATAATCAATCATTAAAATAAGTGGGATTATGCCTTAAGAAGGAAAACATATTATGGATAAAGCAAGACTGCGCTCATACGCCCGCCTCATTGCCCGCATGGGCATCAATGTTCAGCCCGGACAGAAAGTCGTCATCCGCACAGAGCCGGAACAGCTGAACTTTCTTGAGATACTCATCGACGAGTGCTATAAAGCAGGGGCTTCCAAGGTGGAGCCGGAATGGCGGTTTTCTCCTGCACGCCGGCTGGATATACAGTATCAGAGCGATGTGACTCTGGGTACAGTGGAAAGCTGGGAGGAGGAGCGTCTCAAAAAGCGCACAGAAGAACTGCCCGCAAACATATATCTGGACTCTGACGATCCCGATGCCCTTGCAGGCGTGGATCAGGACAAGTGGGCAAAGGCCCAGCAGGAGCGCTTCAAGGTCACAAAGCCCTACAGGGATGCTATGGAGAATAAGTATCAGTGGTGCGTGGCGGCAGTTCCGGGGCTCAAGTGGGCCAAAAAAGTGTTCCCCACCCTCTCGGACGATGAAGCCGTTGAAAAGCTCTGGCAGCTTATTCTGGACTGCTCCCGTGTGGATGAGGATCCCATAAAGGCCTGGCAGGAGCACAACGCACGCCTGACAGAGCGCAGCGCCTGGCTCAACTCCCTCAAGCTCCGCAGACTCTTTTATAAAAGTGAAAGCAGCGGCACGGACTTTTCTGTGGGCCTCATGCCCCAGATGCGTTTTCGTGGCGGCTGTGACGAGCGGGAGGGCGTAGAGGTTTTGTTCAACGCCAACATCCCTTCCGAAGAGGTCTATACCACTCCGATGCGGGGCGATGCGGAGGGCGTGGTCTATGCCAGCATGCCTCTTTCCTACAGAGGCGTTCTCATTGAGGACTTTTACCTGCGCTTTGAAAAGGGCAGGGTGGTGGAGGCCCATGCCGGGAAAAATGAAGAGGCTTTAAAACTCATGTTGAACATGGATGAGGGTGCTTCCATGCTGGGCGAGTGTGCCTTTGTGCCCTATGACAGTCCCATCCGCCGCAGCGGTGTGCTGTTTTACAATACACTCTTTGACGAAAATGCCTCCTGCCACTTGGCTTTGGGCGATGGTTATTCCTGCTGTCTTGAAAACAGCGCCCAATATACGCCGCAGCAGGCGAGAGAACTGGGTGTGAACGAATCCATGATCCACGAAGACTTCATGATAGGTACGGCGGATATGGAGATATGGGGATTGACCGAGAGCGGTGAAAAGGTAGCCATATTCAAAAACGGAAACTGGGCTGAGTAATCGGAAAGGAGCAGAGCATGAAGGACAAAACTGTGGAAAAAGCGCGTAAACCAAAAGTGAGATTTTGTGTGGACAAAAAAGGCCGCTTCGTCCACGATGCGGTGCTTTTCATGACTATGTCCATCGTGTTTCGCATCGTAGGCTGCTGGGGGCTCTGGAATGACCGCTTTTTTGCCATAACCCAGATTTTGCTGCCTGTATCCGCCTGCCTGCTCTTTATCCTTATCCTGCGTTTTCTGGGAGATGTGGCTTTTCCGGCCACCATACTGCCCATGCTGATGGGAGTGGCCTTTTTCATAATCAAAGCCTTCAGCTTTGAAAGCATGCTGCATATGGCGCTGTGCATTGCCCTTTATGTGCTTGTAGCGGTTTTGTACAGCTGCACCGTACTGGGCGTTATCCGCACGAAATGGCTGCTTGTGCCGCTTTTTGCGCTGCCCTTCCTCTACCATGTGTTTGTGGAGGATCTGGCCGCCCTGCGGGATACGGCAAATCCGGTGCTCTTTTCCGAGGGTATGCAGGAGCTTTCCGTTCTGGCTATAATGCTGGGTCTTCTCTTCACCTCACTGGCAATAAAAAAGCGCAAGCCGCCTCTTGAGGAGAGCAATCTGCCCAAGATAAAAGACCCTGTCGTGATAAGACCCAAAAAGCCCGCAGCCAATACTCCGGCTCCGGCCCCCGCTCCCGCAGCGCCTGCTTCTCCGGCTCCGGCAGCTCCCGCCCAAGCGCAGGGCAATCCCAAGCCCGAGGAAAAGAAAGAAGAAAGCACAGCCACTGTGGAACAGCCCCTTGTGAGCGAAAATACAGAGGAAACAAACTCCATCAACACGGAGAATTGATATGAGAAAAAGAGAAAGCGAAAGGCGGTACCGCGGCGAGTACGAACAGCACTCCCGCCATCTGCCCCGCGCACCGGAGAGACCGGCCCGGGAAACCGGCAGGCTGCGTTCCGACCGGGAAGAGACAGGCTCCCTGCGCGTCCGTGAGACGACGGGAGAGCATACAGGCCGCCGCAAGGCTCAGGATTATGAAGCCATGCGCCGCCGGGAAAAGAAAAAACGCACGGCATATCTGCTTTTTACGGCCTTTTGCGCCCTTGTTATAATTTTGCTGGCAGTGGTGCTCAGAAGCGTTTCTGACAGCAGGGCTTTCAGCGAGTATATGGAGCTTGCACGTTCAAATTACTATTCAAGTAATTTTGACAGCGCGCTTACATATCTTCGCAAGGCTGCGGCCATAGAGGACACGGACGAGTGCCTTGCCATGACGGCCCAGTGCTATGAGTCTTTGGGGAATTATGACAAGGCTCTGGAGACTCTGCGGAAAATGGATATTTCCAATCCCCAGGTCGTCTCATGGATAGATGAACTGGAGGGCCGCAAAAGCGTTATAAGTCAGTCGGACATGGTCACGGTGGCCTCAAAGCAGTATAAAAGCGACACCGCCGGCCTTGTTCTTGACAATATGGGCCTAGGCAACAATGTCATAGACGAAATACTGCAGCTTTACGCGTTGGACAATCTCTCCCTCGTTGGCAACAATATAAGCGATATTTCCGGCCTTTCCCGGCTGGGAGGCCTTGTGACCCTCAACCTGAGCAATAACCTTATTGCCGACATTTCACCTCTTGCCCAGCTTACAGGGCTTCGCACCCTTTACCTTGACAATAACCAGATAACAGACCTTTCGCCTCTCTGCTCCCTTGTAAATCTGACTACGCTGAGCATAAAGGGCATACATCTGAGCGAAGGTCAGCTGAAAGCGCTTGCGGATGCGCTGCCCAACTGCGCCATACACAGCGAAAATGTGGAGAAGGAAGTGCAGGACATAAGCTTTGGCGGAGCCACCTTCAAAACTGATGTGACCGAGCTGAACCTGAGCGGCATGGGCATACAGAACATTTCCGCCCTTTCCAGCTGCAAAATGCTGGAAAAGCTGGATATAAGCGGCAACAGCATATCAGATTTAAGCCCGCTGATGGATCTGCCAAATCTCCGTTGGCTCAATGCCTCCAATAACTACATTTCCGATCTTCGCCCTCTCATGGGTATGAGTGCGCTGAGCTTTCTGAACGTGTCCGGCAATCATTTCAGCTCGGTGGTGCCTCTGGGCAATATCACAAGTCTCACGGAGCTGCACGTTTCCGACAATACGCTCAGTGATCTTTCACCCCTCAGAAATCTCAAGAGCCTTCAGGTTCTGGGCCTTGCCAACTGCGGTATAAGAGATGAGATGCTCATGCCTCTCACCAACCTCACGGGGCTTCGCTCACTCAATCTGGAAAACAACCCCGATATCACCGGCGAAAATATGGACAATCTCAAGCGCGTGCTGTACAGCTGCCAGATCACCCATTCGGATCTGAGCTATATGGTGTACATAGATGGCTATGCCATCAGAAACAACGGCACAAATATTGACCTGAGCGGCCTGAATATCTACGACATCACCAACTTCCGCATGTTCACCAATCCGGAGACGGTCAATCTGGCCAGAAACAATATTTCCAACCTCTACCCATTTGTGGACTCTCCAAACAGATTTATGGTGAAAAATCTTAATCTGAGCTACAATGCCCTTTCGGACATTACGCCTATTGCCTATCTGCCCAATCTGGAGACGCTGGATCTGAGCTATAACACCATGATAAGCTCGGAGCTGCCGCTGATGTCTCTTTACAATCTGCGCCAGCTCAATGTCACAGGCACCATGCTTACACCACAGCAGATAATAAACCTTCGTGATACCCTCACCGGCTGTCACGTCATATCCAGCTACGGCTGGTAAAAAAGAGCGAAGCGGAGTTTTTCTCCGCTTCGACTTTTTTGGCTGAATTACCAAAAAATACAAGAAAAGTCCGTGATTTATTACAAATTCAAATTAATAAAAAATTCTTCTTTTTGTGCATGTTGTGTGCTATAATGAATGCAACAAGGGAAGTCTTTCCCTTACCAATAACCGCATATGAAAGGAGTTGGCAGTATGAAGTTCACTTTCACCGAGAAAAAGATGGATTCCTCCGAGGATCTGAGAGCCTATTCCGTCCGCAAAATCACAAAGCTGGAGCGCTTTTTCAAAAGCGAGGCAGATGCCTATGTAACCTTCAGCCTTGAGCGCGGCAGGTTCAGAGCGGAGATAACCATCCACAACAACGGCCTGTATTACAGGGCAAGCGAACTTACAAACGACATGTACGCCTCTGTGGACTCCGGCGTGGCCGCTATCGAGCGCCAGATCCGCAGGAACAAGACCCGCCTTGAGAAGCGTCTTCGCGAGGGGGCACTGGAGCGTGAAGTCGTGCCTGCATATGTGCCTGCGGATGAGGACGAGACGGAGGAATTCAAGATAGTTCGCAGCAAGCGTTTCTCCATCAAGCCCATGTCTCCCGAGGAGGCCATTTTGCAGATGAATCTTCTGGGTCACGAGTTCTTTGTTTTCAAGAACATGGACAGCGACGAGGCCATTTCAGTAGTCTACAAGCGCAAGCAGGGAGGCTACGGTCTTATAAGCGATGACGGTCTGGACGATTAAGCTCTTTTTTTGAATATGTTTTAAAGCAGGCGGGTAAAACCGCCTGCTTTTCTGCGTGCAATGCGTCAAAATGCTCGCTTTTTGCCCATGAAAATATACCAAATGTACAAAAATTCTGATATAAATATAACTATTCTTGCATAATAAAAAAGCCTGTTATAACATTGGATTATCAAGATAAACGGAGGTCAGTGCCATGAAATGTCCCCGCTGCCAGAACGAAATGATAATCGACAGTCACCGCAAGATACCTCTTAATATGTGCTACCATTGCGGCTATATAGAAGGGCGCAGTGTGCATATAGAGCGGGGTAATGTTACGAACTTTGCCCACTGCAAAAGCCTGAATATAAACGAACTGGCCTCTTTCATGGCGGAAGGTCTTGGAATGGACAGAGAGGAGATAATCCTCTGGCTCCAGGCCGAATGTGAATACTGATATTACTTTCAAAAACGCCCCGATGTGACTGCATCGGGGCGTTTTTTGCGGCTTTCAAAGGACTATTCCGTTGCATATTCAGATAAAATGATATATAATTCCTTAGATATCATAATATACAGGATGAACTTAAAATGGACGAAATGACTATCGGCACTCTTTATATCGTGGCAACCCCCATCGGCAACTCTCAGGATATGTCCCCCCGGGGCAAAAAGATACTCAGCGAGGTGGACATTATTGCCGCTGAGGATACGCGCCGCTCCATGGTGCTTTTAAATAAGCTTGAAATAAGAAATAAGCTTGTTTCCAACCATAAATTCAATGAGTACGGCAAGGCCAGGTATTTCATAAACGAAATGCTCTCGGGTAAGTCCGTGGCAGTCATTACCGACGCGGGCACTCCCTGCATCTCCGACCCCGGCAACGAGCTTATCAAGGCTGCGGTTGAGGCGGGGATAAGAGTTGTGGGCGTACCCGGCTGCTGCGCCGCTGTGACGGCTTTGAGCGTTTCCGGCTTTGACCTTTCAAGCTTCATGTTCTTAGGCTTCTTCCCACGGGAAAATGTGGAGCGCCGCCGCCTGCTTGAAAAAATGCGCCGGGGCGATACCAGAAGCTTTGCCCTTTATGAGTCACCCAAGCGCATTATGGATCTGGTGGACTTCTTCATCGACAGCGATGCAGGTGTCCGTATGTGCCTTTGCAATGACCTTACAAAGCTCCACGAGATGAGCTTTCGCGGCACGCCCGCTCAGGTGAAGGATCAGCTTCTGGCCAAGGGCAACTACGACAAGGGCGAGTACGCCGTGGTCATCGAGATAGATAATGACTATATTTTCAACAAGGTGGAGCATACCGTCACAGCCGAAGCCATGCTGGTGGACGCCATGGTTTCCGGCGGCATAAGCCCCAAGGAGGCTGTAGCCGCAGTGCTGGCTGATGAGAATAACTCCTACAGCAAGAATGAACTTAAAGCCGCCGCTTTAAATCTCAAGCGGCTCTTTGGCGGCTGAGGACAGGCCATGGCGAGCAATTCAAGACTTTATCAGGACCTTTCAGCGGCACTACCTACGCTCTCCAAGGCAGTGTTCAGCCAGAGCGTGAACAAGTTCGGCCCTGCCAAGGTGCAGATACGCCCCATGCGAATGAAGGGCGGCATATTCTATCAGGTGGAGAGCTTTGCCGACAATAAGGCCTTTCACAAAAACCTCAACCCGGACGAGCTTCTTTATCATGTGGAGCGGGAGCTGGACGGGGCTTACCGTCAGGTGCTCATTGTCTGTGCTGAATTTTCCGCCCAGTACAGCCTGAACACCAAGGGCACATACAAGAAAAAGACCCTTGCCTCCCTTCCCGTACCCGGCGGCATAGCCTCCCATAACCGGGAAAAGAGCTATATCCTCTCCGAGGGTGAGGCCATCCCTGCCCTGGTGGACATGGGCGTATTCACGGCAGACTATAGGATAGTCCGCTCCAAGTACGATAAGTTCCGCCAGATAAACCGCTTTGTGGAGCTTATTGACCATGAGTTTACAGAGAACGGCAGAGACGAGATAACAATTCTGGACTTTGGCTGCGGCAAGTCATACCTTACCTTTGTGCTCTATTACTACTTCACTGTCAAAAAGGGCATGAAGGCGAAGATAATCGGCTATGACCTGAAGGCGGACGTGGTGGAGCATTGCAATCAGGTGGCGGAGAAGTACGGCTATGATGATCTTCGCTTTGTTCACGCGGATGTGACCAGAGACGTTTTGTATCAGGAAAAGATAGATATGATTGTCACGCTCCACGCCTGCGACACCGCCACCGACTATGCCCTTTACTACGCACTTGAGAAAAAGGCGGAGTATATCTTCTCCGTGCCCTGCTGCCAGCATGAGGTCAATTCCTCCATCCGCAAAGGCGGGGAGCTGGACGTTTTTCTCAGCCACGGCATAATAAAGGAGCGTATGTCCGCCCTGCTTACCGACTCTATCCGCGCCGGTATCCTTGAGGATATGGGCTATAAGGTGGATATGATAGAGTTTGTGGACTTTGAGCATTCCCCCAAGAACATCATGATCCGCGCCAGACGCTGCGGCAAACGCGCGGACAAAAACATTCTCCGGGCAAAGGAACTGGCAGAGCGCTACGGCTTTGAGCAAAGCCTTCTGCGGCTTGTCACAAAGAGAGGATAAATTTGCCTTTTGCGTGCATTGTGCTTGAAGCAGGGGAGATATGGTGATATTATTAGAAAAATGATTTGCTGGAGGTATCCTTATGATCGCAATAGCAAGTGACCACGGCGGATATGAACTCAGACACAAGATAATGGAGCATCTTACCAAGCGCGGCTTGGAGTATATTGACTGCGGCTGTGATACTCCCGCAAGCTGTGACTATCCCGACTACGGCAAGGCCGCCTGTGCCAAGGTAGTCTCCGGCGAGTGTGACAGGGCCATTGTAATCTGCGGCACCGGCATCGGCATCTCCATGACCGCAAACAAGATACGCGGCATAAGATGTGCCCTCTGTGGGGACTGCTTTTCTGCAAAGGCCACCAGAGAGCACAACGATGCAAACGTTCTGGCTCTGGGCGCAAGGGTGCTGGGTATTGACCTTGCCCTCATGATAGTTGATACTTTTCTGGACACTCCCTTTTCCAACGACCAGCGGCACATCCGCCGCATATCCAAGATAGAGGACTGAGCAAGTTTTGGCAAAAAGAACCGAATTTTACCGGGGACGGCGCAAGAAACGCAATTACGCCATCATCCCCTCAATCATAATAACAGGTGTCATTACCCTCATAGTGGTGCTTTTCTACGGTATGCAGAAATATGCCGTCATCACCAAGGAAGGTGTCACCATTGAGCTGCCCATACTCATGGAGGGCAAGACCACCATCGACAGCGAGGGCAACGAGGTCAAGGTCTTTGACCGGGTGGACGCGGAGCTTATCTATGATACCCCTGACTACTCCTATATAAAGTCTGAAGCGGGGGAGGACGTGCCGGAAATGCGCGCCATCTTCGTCCCGGCGGAGAACGTAAACAGGGAAAAGCTTCAGGAGTATACGGCCCGTCTCTCTCTGGGCAACGCCCTTGTTATCGAGATGAAGCCCAGATCAGGCGTTTTGAACTGGGACTGCTATGCAACCGAGGCTTTGAACTACGGCCTCAGTATGCCCACCGAGCTTACTGCCGAGCTGCCCACTCTGGTGACTGAAATGAAGGAGCGGGATATCTATCTCACCGCTCAGATAAGCTGCTGTCTGGATGAGCTTTTCGCCTCCCGCAGCACAACCGTCACTCTCCGCCGTGCCGACAACGGCGGCAACTACATGGATGACTACGGCACATGGCTTGACCCCTATAATCTTTCCGTCCGAAACTACGTGGTGGAAATGGCTCAGGAGCTTTTTGCCATGGGCTTTGACGAGGTGGTTCTGGCAGATGTGATGCACCCCACCTTTGCAGAGCCGGTGCCTTTGGTGTACACCCGTGAGCTGTCCACTACCCCCAGCTCATCCACCGCCGTCTGCGGCTTTGCCGTCAACATTGCAAAGCAGCTTCGTGACAGGGAAGGGCTTTTATCCATCTATATCGACGCACCTCAGGCCCTTGTGAAGACTGCCGACAACGGGCAGAGCGGCCCTCTGTTTCTCAAGATGTTTGACAGGGTCTATTACCGAACCGATAAATTCGCCTACGACTACAATAAGGCGGACATTGCCCCATACGTGGAAAAAGGCAAGGTGGAGGACAGGCTCGTGCCCGTGGTTGAAAACTACCTGCCCGATAACTCCTCATGGGTGCTGGTGGACGTAGCAGAGGAGGAATAATATGGCTTTGTTTGACAGTAATGCCGCCACTATCGGCATTATCGGCGGGGCCGACGGCCCGACCGCCATTTTCCTTACCGGGGACATACGGGCCCTTGTGCTGGGCGTGCTTGCAGTTGCGGTTCTGGTCGTGGCCTTGGGTGTCATCCTCCGCCGCAGGAAAAGAAAATAAGCGTGAAAAATGCTCCCTCTTGCGAGGGAGCATTTTTGAATATAAAGGTATTTACTTTGTACCGAATATTCTGTCGCCGGCGTCGCCCAGACCGGGAACGATGTAGCAGTGGTCGTTGAGCTTCTCGTCCAAAGCAGCAACAAAGATATCCACATCGGGGTGATCCTGCTGCATACGCTCAATGCCTTCGGGAGCGGCAATGATGCTCAGAAGCTTTATGTGCTTGGCGCCGTCTTCCTTCAGGAAGGAGATGGCAGCGGAGGCGGAGCCGCCGGTGGCCAGCATGGGATCGACAACAAAGATATCACGCTCGCAGATATCTGGGGGCATCTTGTAGTAGTACTTCACAGGCTCTACAGTGACAGGGTCGCGGTAAAGGCCGATGTGGCCGACCTTTGCGTTGGGGACCATTGCCATGATGCCGTCAACCATGCCAAGACCTGCGCGCAGAATGGGAACGATTGCCAGCTTCTTGCCTGCAATGCGCTTGCATTTGGCAACTGCAACGGGGGTCTTTACATCCACCTCTTCAAGGGGCAGATCACGGGTGGCTTCGTAGCACATAAGCTGAGCGATTTCGCTTACCAGCTCACGAAACTCCTTGACGCTTGTGGTCTCATCTCTCAGGATGGACAGCTTATGCAGTATCAGAGGATGGTCAAATACGCATACATTACTCATTTTCCCAATTTCTCCTTTGTATCTAATTAAAAATAATAAACTTATTTTATGCCAAGGCGCTCCTGACGCTCCCTTTCGGCCTGGGAAAGGCGCAGATAAACGCACATAAGCTCAGCCGAGGACACAGGCTCCTTATCCATTGCCGCCATAGCCACGCCCCATGCGCTCTGCCAGCGCAGATTTTCCGGAGCTGCCACACAGGCGATGCCAGCACTCTCAAAATACTTTCGCGTCAGCTCCGTGCCGTCGCCTACGAGAAATACAGGAGCGTTCAGGGCGCGGACTTCCTCAGCAAGCTCACTGAGAGCTATGGGCCTGTCCTCAGTCACGCGCATAGGTCTGCCATCTTCTATTTTGAATATGGCATTATATACCTGTGAACGCCTTGCGTCCATTACGGGACAGATATAGCCGCCTACGCTAAGTCCGTGCCATGCCATAGCCTCCAGCGTGGAAACGCCCACACAGGGCTTGTCTGAAGCCCAGGCAAGACCCTTCACCGTGGAAACGCCTATGCGTATCCCCGTAAAGGAACCCGGCCCGTGGGCAATGGCAATCACGTCCACATCCTTTATGGAAAGCTCTGCGTTTTTCAGCATATCCTCCGCCATGGGCAGAAGGGTGCGGCTGTGGGTGAGAGCTGTGCACTGGCTGTACTGGGAGATAAGTTCCCCATCCTTTAAAAGCGCCACGGAGGCGGCCTTTGCGGAGGATTCAAAAGCAAGTATCAGCATTCTTTACCCTCCTCAATAGTGATTTTTCTCTCACTGTCGCCCAGCTTCTCTATCCTGACCACGTACTCGTCCCCGAAAAAGGCATCCTCAACGTTTTCGCTCCATTCCACCGCGCAAACAGCGCCCCGGTTGAGATAGTCCTCCCAGCCTATGTCGAAAAGCTCGTCTGCATCGGAAAGGCGATACATGTCAAAATGAATAAGCTCCCTTTCACCCAGATACTCATTTACGATGGTGAAGGTAGGGCTGGACACACGGCAGTCAAGCCCCATGCCCTTTGCCATGCCGCGGACAAAGGCGGTCTTTCCCGCACCCAGATCCCCGTACATGGCAATGACCGCGCCTTTGGGAAGTGCGGCTGCAAAGCCCTCTCCCACAAGCTCGGTCTCATGTTCGTTTTTGGTGATATATTCTTTCACGGACAGCTCCATAGAAATTGTTCTTGGTTTTGTAATATTATAACACGGCTGTGTCGTTCTTCAATACCTTCCGCAGAAGTATATTGCTTTTTCTACCGTCCTTTTGCAACGGCCAATAAGTTTTTTATACTTGACAGACCTATACCGGCAAGCACCAGAAATAGTGGAGCAAAAATATAAATGTATCTGGCCCGCACTTCAAACAACATACTGTAAAGTATAAAACCCAAAAGCGCCAACATTATAACGGAGCTTTTTCTGCTGCGCAAGCTTAATGCAGCGAGGAGAGAACAGCATAACACAGACAACCAGACAGCATGCTCGAAAGTGAGAAAAAGCTTAAATCTGCTGCCGTCCGGATAATAAAAACTACGTATAAATCTTGAAACTGGATCAGTCTTTTCAACTATATCGCGGAAAAAGTCACCTTCTCTTGCCCACATAAAGCTTCCATCGTTAAATGTTGTAAGGAGTTTTCTGCCGAATTGCTTGATAAGACCCACAGGCCCCATATCGCCTATTCGTTCCTTTGCCAGTTCCCAGTCGGCAGAATCCCGCTCTTTTCGGGTTTCAAAGCTCTCGCTGAAGATAACATCGTCCAATGAATAGATGCCCATTTGCTTTTCATTCATGCCCATGGCCAGAAAATGCATTGGCCCGAGCCGAAGCTCTTCTCTGAGCACATAATCGTGTTCAGAAAAAGCCAGCTTGACCGGTATAATAGCCAGTAAGATGCCAAGCATAACTAAAACGAGCTTTTTCAGTACGGTTTTTCTGCCAGAAAAACTTGAAATTGTTGACATCTCAATTATAGCAATTGCTATCAAAACAATAAAAATTGTGGGCTTGATCATGTAGCCTATGTAAGACAACATTCCTATTGACAGCCATTTAGCACCAGATAAAAGATTGTGTTTCGGTTCGCTGCAATACAGGGCAATGATAGCTATAGGGAAAATCAGACCCATGGAATCAGAATAGGGAACTGACACCCAAGGGGAAATACAGATTAAAAGCAGATAAACGATATAAATGGCCATTGAAATGCCGCGTGATCCGGTGAGTTTATAAGAAGTGTAAAAAGTCAAAAGTCCAGCTATATAAGATAAGCCGGCCTGAAATACCAGCAGCATAAAATAAGCTACATAGTCGGAAAAACCCAAGAAATAACCCAGCTTTAGTATGAGAGAAAAAATATAGGATAGCAGTAGATTATTTGGATAGCTGTAAAAGTAGGATGTTATGGCCGGATTATCCTGTGCAAAGCATCTGGCGGCATAAATTACGTGAGCCACATCCCAACCGCTGCTGAAAAAGTAATGCTTGAGAAGAAAAATCTGAAAAAAGGAAAAGACAAGGCCAATGATAGCCGGAGAAGAAAACTTTATACGTCCTTCTATACGATTTGTTATAAAGGAGATAATGGATATTCCGACTATGCCCAACAGAGCAAGTACGAATACACTGAGACAGAAGTCTGTTTTACAAGCATATCTTATGGACTCAGAAAAGAGAATTAACAGCAAGACAATACTAAGGGAGCTTACCCATAAAACCTGAATGGTTTTATGGAATAAATTTTCAAATTTATTCATCTTTGTTCTCCAAAGTAAAACTTTGCGCCAAGTCGTCACCAGTATAATCCTCTTTGCCTTTTTTTTCAATATAATACTCTCAAAAATTAAACAAAAGCCGTACTGCCCACATTGTATTTAATTTAGTGTATAATTGGTATTAATTGAGAAACAGGATATGCCGTTGCGTAAAGAGAAATTATGTGCTAGAATTAACCCTGTCTGTGACAGGCTTTTTGTCGAACGCTGTACATTGACATTATTTTACGTACTACTCGCTGAAAGGCGGTGCTGACATAAAAAAGTTCAAGCCCTATATTAAGCTCTTTTTTGAGCGCGCGGATATATTTTTGCTGTGTATCTGCACAATATGCGCCATTTTCGGTATTGTCATGGTTTATCTGGCGGTTGTCGGCATGGAAGAGGGCGGCGCACTGTCCAACCCTACAAAGTTCGTTATCGTTCAGACCTTTTCCATGTTCATCGGCATTGGCGGCTTCATCGTGCTCACTGTACTGGACTCTGACCTGCTGGGTGAGCAGTGGAAGGCTCTTGCCGTTATCAATATCCTGCTTCTGGTGGCTCTGGTCATCTTCGGTCAGGATGACGGCACCGGCAACAAGAGCTGGATACGCTTTGCCGGTATCGGTGTGCAGCCCTCGGAAATTATCAAGATACTGTATATTATAATCTCGGCCAAGCATATGACCTATATAAAGGAATATAAGGACATAAACGGCCTTATGTCCGTCGTGCAGATGGCGGGGCACTTCCTTATCTGGTTCGGCCTTATCGTTGTGGTCTCCGCTGACCTTGGCTCTGCAACGGTCCTTCTTTGTATCTTCCTTGTTATGTTCTTTTTCCTCGGCGTCCGGCTTTACTGGTTTGCCGCAGGTGGCGCGGCGGTGGCGGCTGCCATCCCCCTGCTGTGGACATATTTTCTCAAGGACTATCAGAAGCAGCGCCTTATCGCCCCCTACGACCCCACCATTGACCCGGATGGCTGGGGCATCACCTGGCAGACCACACAGAGTAAGCTGACCCTTGCCTCCGGCAGGCTCACCGGTGTTGAGCCGGGCCACCGCTACTCGGTGTTCACCGGTAAGCATACGGACTTTATATTTTCCTGCGTGGGCGAAAACCTTGGCATGATCGGCTGCCTTGTGGTCATCACCCTTCTTGTCATCATCATTGTCCACTGCTTCCGCGTTGGCCTCCAGTCGGGCCGTACCTATGATATGCTCCTTTGCGTCGGCGTCGGCTCTGCCGTTGCATTCCAGACCTTCATCAACATCGGCATGTGCCTTGGTATCACTCCCGTTATCGGTATCACGCTGCCCTTTTTCAGCTATGGCGGCTCGTCCATGGTTACGATGTACTGCGCCATGGGACTTATATCGGGCACAAAGTTCAAACCAAAACCCCAGCACGGCTCACTGCTGTACTGAATATAAAACCGCTTCGGCATCGTGCCGAAGCGGTTTTGAATTACAACCATTCAGAGTGGTCGTTCTGAAAATTCACATAGTCGGTGCTTGCATCATAATGTCCGGCAAGCTGCTCGTAGTAAAGGGCGTAGGTGGTGGCAAAGTAGGGCGTTGTCCATATCTGCACCAGCCAGCCGATAAGGGGGAACACGCTGAGCATGGCCCAGCCCAGAAAGCTCAGATCCAGCAGAAAAAGATCCCACTTGCGGCCTGCCATCATGCGCTTGCTCTCTTTGATGCACTGAATAACGCTGTATTCGGGGTGGTCGATAAGCAGGTATCTTGCCATGCGGTACTTGTAGGCGGCAATAATACCGGGAACAATCAGCAGTATTGACCACAGAGCGATGAGAACACCTTCCAGAAGGTTGAGGAAGATTATGCGGAAAGGGAAACCGAAGCCGTCCATCAGGTTTCCAAAGCAGGGAGCATTATTGCGGATGGTGTTCAAAATGAAAATTATAAAGCCAATGGACACAATGCTCATCACAAACTGAATAAGCAAATCCACTAACCGGGACCCGGCAGGGGGCATCTTATCCATCATGTACTCAATGGCGTATTCTGTGTTGCCGCTTTCGATGTGGGCGGTGATCTGCTCTATATCCTTTTGGGTGAATACACTGCCCATAAGGTAGCTGGAGAGCACACTGAATACCAGCGAAATACACAGGAAAACGATAGCCACACGGATAACCTTGGGGTTGGAATTGCGGATTATATCCTGCGCCTTGGCTTTAAGCAGGACACTGTTCATGGACGTACCACGACCTTTCAAAATAACATCATCACTTAAAATAGCACATTTTAAAAGCACTGTAAAGCGAACAATATTTGAACAAAAAAGTGCTTGACATTTTTCGCCTCCGGTGCTATTATAATCAAGCGTTCCAGATGCGCGAGTGGTGGAATTGGCAGACTCGCTAGATTCAGGTTCTAGTGCTCACTCCGGGCGTGCGGGTTCAAGTCCCGCCTCGCGCACCACGTAAAACCCTTGAAAACCCTGTGTTTTCAAGGGTTTTTGTTTTGCAAT
>JAFQFH010000020.1 GCA_017398685.1 Oscillospiraceae bacterium | reverse complement strand
TATTACACCGTGGATTGCAGCTATTTCTATCGTATCACCTGCGAGACATTTCCCGCAGGACAGCAGATAGTGGGGCTTGCTGTTTTCGATAAAAGAGTCATGCTTTTTGGCAGTGAGGGCCGGGTCAAGACTTATTCATCCGACTTTGACACCTTCAGCACCGTCATCAATGACCTGCCCACAGCCGTAGTCAACTCTGTAGATCCAATTTGTCTGCACAGTAAACTTGTGGATGCTGAGTGTTTTATCCCCACAGAGGCAGAGCAGCGTCCGATACCCCCCTTTATTGCCGAGGCCTTTGCCGAAAATCTTGTACTCAATGATACCGCCCGCCGCTGGTTTGCCACAATAGGACAGTTCAGCATCATTCGCCTTGAAAGAGACTCACAGCTTCTCATACCCGCTTATGATTACTGCCTGCCCGACAAGGAGTGTCCCGGAGTGGCAGGAGATGAGGACCCATGCATGCTTTTCAGCCGCATACGTTTCCCCGTGGAGGAATTCTTCCCTCCCGACAATGTGGGCGAATGCGACGATTACAGGAGCTTTGCTTCAGGCGGCTCACGCTGAAACGGCATAAGCCCAAAAAATGGGCCGTACACCTTTTTTACGGATGTACGGCCCATATTTTTATTATTTTAACAAACCTTGATTAAATTATGGTAAAATAATATAAAAGGAGTGAAGCAAATGCTTGTTGTCTCTATAATTCTGTTGGTTTTCCTAGCCAGTTTTATCTGCTATTATATCGTGTTTTTCTCCCCACATAAAGGCGCCGGAGATCATCATTCACTTCCCGCCGGAATCCAATACGAAAAACATAAAGAGCGTATGCTGGGCTACATAGATGATTTTCTGAAACTTGATTGCGAGAAAATCGAAATATTATCCTGTGACGGGAAAAAACTGCGCGGCAGATATTACCATGTGAACGATGACTCGGGAGTTGACATCTGCTTTCACGGCTATCGCGGCACAGGAATAAGAGATTTTTGCGGCGGATCCAGGATTGCGATGGGGATGGGCAGAAATGTCATTCTTGTGGATCAGCGTGCCCATGGTGAAAGCGAGGGACACAGCATATGCTTTGGAATTAAAGAACGATATGACTGCCTCAGCTGGATAAACTATGTCATCTGCCGTTTTGGTGAGGATACGGATATAAACATATACGGTGTTTCCATGGGTGCATCTACCGTATTGCTGGCTTCAGAGCTGGAGCTGCCGGATAATGTAATGCATATTGTGGCAGACTCCCCCTATACCGGTGCAGGCGATATAATCAAAAAGGTCTGCAAAGATTTAAGACTTCCCGTTTTTCTGGTGTATCCTTTCATATATCTGGGTGCTCTCATATTTGCCCGCATCAGGCTTGACAGCTGTGACTGTGTATCTGCTGTCAAAAACGCCAAAATCCCCATTCTTCTCATTCACGGAGAGGATGACAGATTTGTACCCTGTGACATGAGCGAAAAAATACTGAAAGCAAATCCCAAGCTTATTCATCGTTTTACATTTCCAAACGCTGCGCATGGTATAAGCTATATTGAGGATAAAGACAGATACGAGCAGCTAATTTATCAGTTTATAAAAACGCTGTAAGCTATTTTTAGCTTACAGCATTTTTATCGAAATTCCATAAAATTTTATAAAATTTTTGTTGAAGCCGCGGCTAACCGGTCGTATAATAGAGATAAGAAATATTAAGGAGCAAAGACCATGACTCTTAAAGATATTGCGGTTGGCAAAAGCGCAGTAATAGAGACTGTAGGCGGAGAGGGCATGCTCAGGCAGCATTTTCTGGATATGGGCGTACTTCCCGGCACAGAGGTGACTGTTGTAAAGCTTGCCCCCATGGGCGACCCTATGGAGCTTGAAATACACGGCTATGAACTTACGCTGCGACTTGCGGATGCTGAAAAGATAAAGGTTCGGCCCATTGCCGCCAAATCCCGGAGTGCGGAAAATACAAAGATTGCAGACAATCTGCTGCATCCCGGTCTTGGCGAGGGCGGTATCTTCCATTCCAGGGAAACGGAAGTAGCTTTGCCGGAAGGTACTGTGTTGACTTACGCACTTGTAGGAAATCAGAACTGCGGGAAAACCACTCTTTTCAATCAGTTGACCGGTGCAAACCAACATGTTGGAAACTTCCCCGGTGTCACGGTGGATAGAAAGGACGGGGTCATAAAAGGTCATCCGAACACCCTTGTTACTGATCTCCCCGGTATATACTCCATGTCTCCCTACAGCAGCGAAGAGCTCGTATCAAGGGATTTTGTGATAAATGAAAAGCCCAAGGCCATTATCAATATAGTCGATGCTACCAATATTCAGAGAAATATGTATCTGACCATGCAGCTTCTTGAGATGGATATACCTATGGTCGTTGCTTTGAACATGATGGATGAGGTCACAGGAAACGGCGGGTCAGTGAATATAAACCTTATGGAGCAGCTTCTGGGAGTGCCTGTCGTACCTATCTCTGCAACGAAAAACCAGGGCGTCGATGAGCTTATCACCCATGCAATACATATTGCCCGCTATCAGGAAAGACCCCTGAGACAAGACTTCTGCGATGAAAGCGTTGCAAATGGTGCGGTTCACCGCTGCCTGCATGCAGTCATCCATCTGATCCGTGACCACGCGGAAAAAGCTGAGCTGCCTGTACGCTTTTCGGCCAGTAAGCTTATTGAAGGCGATAAGCTTATTCTGGAAAAACTCCAGCTCGACCAGAACGAAAAAGAAATGCTTGAGCACATCATATTGCAGATGGAAGCTGAGCGCGGTCTGGACAGAAGCGCAGCAATTGCAGATATGCGCTTTGGCTTTGTAAAAAAGGTCTGCGAACAGACTGTGGTGCGTCCCAAAGTCAGCCGTGAGCATCAGCGCAGCCGCATGATGGACAGAATTCTCACCGGAAAATATACTGCACTCCCATGTTTTATCCTTGTAATGGCTTTGATGTTCTACCTCACTTTCAATGTGATAGGCGCCTGGATGCAGGGTATACTTGAAGCCGGAATTGAGGCTTTCACTGCGCTTGTTGATGGCTGGCTTACTGCGCTGAGTGTGAATGAGGTCATACATAGCCTTGTGATTGACGGTATATTCTCAGGTGTCGGCAGTGTGTTGAGCTTTCTCCCCATTATCATTACGCTTTTCTTCTTCCTTTCAATACTTGAAGACAGTGGCTATATTGCCCGCGTGGCCTTCTTTATGGATAAGCTTCTGCGAAAAATCGGCCTTTCAGGACGGAGTATAGTCCCCATGCTCATTGGTTTTGGCTGTACTGTACCCGCAGTTATGGCAACGCGCACCCTGCCCAGCGAAAGAGACAGAAAAATGACCATTTTGCTCACACCTTTCATGAGCTGCACTGCAAAGCTTCCCATCTATGCATTTTTTGTAAATTCATTTTTCCCGGGTAAGGGTGGCCTTATCATGACAGGACTTTACGTGCTGGGCATACTGGCAGGTATTTTAGTGGCCTTTCTTTACAAGGGAACTCTTTTCAAGGGCGAGGCCGTGCCTTTTGTTATGGAGCTGCCCAACTACCGCTTGCCCGGTGCAAAGAATGTCATTCGTCTTTTGTGGGACAAAGCAAAAGACTTTCTGCAAAGAGCTTTTACCGTTATCTTCGTTGCCACTGTCGTGGTCTGGTTTTTGCAGAGCTTTGATTTAAGACTAAACATGGTGACTGACTCTGAAAACAGCATACTCGCCATGCTGTCTGGATTTATCGCGCCGCTTTTTGCGCCCATCGGGCTTGGCGACTGGCGCATCTGCACCTCCTTTATATGCGGTTTTATGGCAAAGGAGAGCGTTGTATCCACTCTTGAAATTCTTTTCGGTGGTGCAGTAGCCACTGCCATCACTCCCCTTTCTGCCGCAGCACTTCTGGTGTTCAGTCTTTTGTACACCCCCTGCGTTGCGGCCATCGCATCTGTAAAGCGTGAGCTTGGCACGGGCTGGGCCTGGGGACTTGCCCTATGGCAGCTTGTGGTCGCATGGGTCGCAGCACTGATAGTCAGAGCTGTCGGTATACTGATTATTATGCTATAATTTAACAGCATCAAAAGCTCCGGCTGAGTTTTTTCCTCAGTCGGAGCTTTTGCATTTAATAGCCAAGATTTCTGTCTATAATCGTGCCGTCAAGGGCATTTATTGTCAGCACTATCTCATAGTACTCGCCGTCATACACAAGATGTGCATCCTTTTTCTCAGCGGCAGCAGCCCTTGTTTTTGCCCAGAAATCCCAGACGGGGATGATCTCGCCGATCGTATGATCTTCTCTGTCTCTCACACGCATAAGACCAAGCTCAGCCGTGTCAACGTCCATGGTGTGAATGATATCAAAACCGTTTTTCCTGTTGATTTCACGTATATCATCATTTGTAACTATGATCATTTTAGCGAAAATATCTGCGATATCCTCAAAGGGCAGAAGCTCTGCCGAAGTATTTTCAAGCACAGGCTCAGTGTAGGGATTTGCCCATCTGAAAGAAACCACTTTCCCCTCGCTTACGCATACTGTTATGCGCTCATAGGCCCAAATGTCGTCAAAGGGTGAATTTTCCACCGCGGAAAATCCGTTTTCGGGCGTATATGTAAGTGGAACTCCATCAATGTTCCGTACATATTCAAATTTAAAGCCTGTTCCGGATGCCTTCTCACTTCCGTTAGGCATGAAGAATACTTCCTCTGCGTCATCACACAATACATCATTGATATTGAGCTCTTCTATCAGCTTATCCGCAGCATTACGAGCTTCTTTCTCACTCATGCCATTTTCAAGAGGCTCCCAGTATTCGGAAATCGGGTATGCAAGGGCGCCGTTCATATCGCCAAAGCCTTCATGATACATTAAGATCTCATTTTCAAATTCCGGATAATTTATTGCATGAATATGGATAATGCTGCCATCAAGCTCGCCAAAGCCCTCAACCACTTCGCCCCCATATTCCTGAGATCGAAAAAGGGTCTCGGCGGGAATACGCTCGCCTTCCTCGGGAGCTTCCAGCAGATAGCCCTCCCAGCGTTCAATTATTTCAGGGAGGTCATCCATCGTTTTGTCTCCGTCCAGACTGAGGGGGATCTCCCTGCGCTGCATGGCGTAATACTCATCAAGCCTTTCCTGTACCTGCGGCTTGGTCATACCAAGCTCTTTATACAAAGTGCCGCCATCAAGGAAAATTTCAAGCGTCCTGTCTACTTCTTCCTGAGTGAAATTACGGCGCTGGACCGTTGCAATGGGCATAGTTTCCGTTTCAGGAACAAGTACTTTTGCATCTGCATTAACAAAAAGGCAGTCATCCGCTCCGCTCCACCGGCCGCTGAAGCTGTCGGGGAAACTCTCGCTCAGCATTTTTCTGCTTTTGTTTTCCGTAAGCTGCGGCTCAGCCTGTGTTCCCGCCTCAGCAGAAGCCGAAGTGCAGCCGGTAAAGAGCATAAGGAACATAACTGCCGCTAAAATAATACTTATATTTCTTTTCATGTTTTTGCACCTCTTTCTTTGGGATGCCTTAATGATATACGAGCAAACTTTTAAAGTCGTTACCGGCTGATTACCGTTTTATTACCGGCAAAAATTATTTTTGCCGTACAGCCTTTGCCCACTTCGCTGTCTATTTCAAGCTTGGCATTATGTGCCTCTGCAATTTCATGCACCAGCGCAAGACCCAGCCCCACGCCTCCGCTTTTTTTGCTTCTGGATTTATCCTCCATAAAAAACGGCTCGGTAACGCGGTTCAACGCCTCTCCTGAAATTCCTCTTCCGAAGTCTTTAACGTAAAGCATCCCATCCTCAGCGCCGAGAATGATATCCTGTCCCGGCTGAGAGGCCTTTATTGCATTGTCCACAAGATTTACCAGAGCAGACTGCAAAAGGTCCATATCGCCGTGTATACTTTCCGCGGCGTTATGCTTGACCAGTGTACAGCCTGATTTATCAAGTTTGTTTTCAACGCTCTTTTCCACTTTTGATAATAACTCATCTATGGAAAGCGTCTTTTTCTCAAGCTCAGAATTTACCGTAATAAGCTTCAGCAGCTTTGCTGTAAGCATCTCAAGCCAGCGGGTCTCCTGCTCAATGCTCTCAAGGGCTTCAAACTGCTCGTCCTCGCTCATATATGTGTTTTTAAGATTGTCCGCATTCAGCAGGATCGACGTAAGGGGTGTTTTGAACTCATGGCTCACCGCGGCAGAAAACATCTTCTGCCTGTATGCACTGTCCTCAAGCTCCGCTACATGATGCTCCACAGCCTCCGCCATTTTGTTGAAGCTTTGCGCCACTGTGGCCAGTTCGTCATCCGTGCCTATGATCGCGCGGCTGCTGTAATCACCGTATGCTATTGTTTCCGCTGCTTTTTCCAGCACATTTAGGCCCGCCATACTGCGCCGCACGAGGATATAAATAACGGCAAGACCCAAAAAACTGCATACAAGACCGAAAAAGCCAAATTGCAGCTGCATGGAAACGATCTCATCATTCAGGCTGCTGATATCCTGTGTAAGATATATACGGCAGGCCGTATCGCCGTATTCCGGAAATGTAACTGTACAGCCCAGCACAATTCTCTCCTTATCCGTATACAGACCAAGCTCATCACGGCTGTGGGGAACTTTTTCAAAGGGCAGATAGCTGTTCAGGGAAGGCAGCTCATCCCCGTAGACAAGCTGGGTATCAACATAAAGCTGGGCATTATCGGATGCAAATTTAGAAAAGCAATATTTTAAAAGAGAATTTTGTACACTGGGACTGTCCTCCTTGGACACATGGCTGTAGCATTCATATCTGAAGCTGCTTTCAAGCTGTTCAAATTCACCTTTAGCCTGGGAAATACTCACGCCAAGTATTTTGCTGCGGGCATGATAAGAGAGGCCTAAAATACATATTGCCATCACCATCAAAAGGACAAGAGAGCATATAAGGGATATTTTCTGCCATAGCTTCATTTTCTGCGCTCCTCCAATCGATAACCGGTTTTGGATATAGTGCGGATAGCCTCGGATAGACCAAGCTTTTTCCTTATATTGGCAATACGCACATCAACCGTGCGAAGGTCGCCAAAATAGTCCACTCCCCAGACCTCATCCAGTATCCTGTCTCTGGATACAGTGCGGTTTTTGTTTTTTACAAGAATATGCAATACATCAAACTCCAGAGGCGTAAGCTCGATTTCTTCACCGGCCTTGGTAACGATACGGTCGGATGCATCCAGAACGATGTCCTCAAATCTATAGACTGTGTTCAGCCTGCCATAGCGCTCCAGAACTTTCTCTATCCTGACCATCAGCGTCACGATTTCAAAGGGCTTGACTATATAATCCTCCGCCCCGCCGCGAAGGCCGCGCACTTCCCAGTCGCTGTCGGTATTGGCGGTCATATATATAACGGGAATATTGTATTTTTCAAGATAGGGCAAAAGCTCAAAGCCATCCATGCCCGGCAGCATAATGTCCAGAAGGGCAATATCAAAGGCGTGGTCGTTCTTCAAATACTCTGCGGCACTTTGCCCATCGTCAAAGTGCATATATTCATACCCCGCATAGCGGAAATTGAGCATTACAGCCTCGGCAATTGCTTTGTCATCCTCTGCGATAAGTATCCTGTTGGCTTTCATAGTTGTTTCACCTCCTGCACATTATAGCACAGTTGTTTTTCTTTTCTTTACCAAAATATTACTGTGCGAAAAAGACCATCCCGAAAAAAGGCGGGATGGTCTTCATTTCACATCAAGGGCGCAAAAAGCCTAAGTATTTCCTGAAATTGACGCAAAAACACATTACAGCGGCAGTCCTTTTCCGTAATTGGCTGGCACTGCTCAAGTGTGTTGAGAAAGTCCTCCTTAAGCTGCATCACCGCCTTGCTGCCGTACATCCAGACACCGCACTCAAAATGGAGATATAGACTGCGAAAGTCCAGATTTGTAGTTCCTATGGTTGCAGTTGTGTCATCACAGACAAAGGTTTTGGAATGGATAAAGCCTTTTGAGTATTCGTATATCTTTACGCCGCTGTTGATAAGCTCGCGGTAATATGAGCGGGTCGTGATGTGTACAAGGCGCTTATCCCATTTATGGGGCGTAACAATGCGGACATCTACACCACTTTTGGCCGCAAGGCACAGAGCGGACACCATACTGTCATCAATTATGAGATAGGGCGTGTTGATGTAAACGTAGTTACAGGCGCGGTTTATCATATGGAGATAAACATGCTCGCCCACGTTCTCCCTGTCTGCCGGTGTATCGGCGTAGGGCTGAACAAAGCCATCATTCTCAACGCTGCATTCTTCATCCTTCCACGGATAATAGTCCATAAAATTTTCATCGCATCTGGCGCAAAAGCTCCACATCTGAAGGAATATGAGAGTAAGGCTCCATGCTGCCTTGCCCTTGACCATTATGGAAGCATCCTTCCAATGGCCGAATTTCTCAATTGCGTTTATATACTCATCCGCAAGATTAATACCGCCGGTAAAAGCAACTTTACCGTCGATTACCGCTATTTTCCTATGGTCACGGTTATTCTGCACGCTGCTTAGTACAGGACGGAAAGGATTGAAGACAACGCACTCTATGCCGTATTCCCTGAGTGTTTTCGGATAATTTTCAGGCAGCTTCAGAAAACAGCCCATATCATCATACATAACCCTGACCCTGACACCCTGTGCGGCCTTGAGGCGCAGTATTTCAAGGATAGAGTTCCACATCTTCCCTTCCTGAATGATAAAGTATTCAAGAAAGATATACTTTTCTGCTTTCTCAAGCTCTTCCAGAAGCCTTTCAAACTTCTTTTCACCCGGAGAGAGGTATTCGGTGCTGCTGCCGTCATATACGGGATAACCGGCAAAACCTTGAAGGTACTTGATTTCCGGCGCATGCTCCGGAAC
>JAFQFH010000019.1 GCA_017398685.1 Oscillospiraceae bacterium | reverse complement strand
GATGTCGGTAAGCAAGCCCTTCAACTCCGGGTAGGGCATTGAATATCTCTGGCTGAGATAACGCAAGGATGCACCCAGCTCACCGTCGGGGCCGCCGTATTGCGATATGATAAATTTTGCAAGAGCCGGGTTGGTATTCTTTATTTTTACCGGATACTGAAGCTTCTTTTCATATACAAACATATTTATACCTCCACATTTGCCTGATAGTCCCAGGGCCAGGGGTCATCCAGCCATCTGTAACTATCCATACAGAGCATATCTTCCTGCATGATGGGTCCAGCCAGCTTTATATATCTTTCATGAGCCTCTTTTTTCAGGGCAAGGAAGGTCTGGTACATTGTAAAAGCTTCTTTATCCTCCGAATGTGTGTCAAGATAAAGTTCCAGTTCATCTGCCACAAAGCATATTGCCATAAGCTCTGTTCTGGGGCATACAGGCAGTACGTTGTTTACTATATTCATAAACGGCAGATCAAGGCCGGGAAAAAGTGTTCCACGGGACAATGCTTCCATTGCCTCGTAGGCAGGTGAGGCGGATTCCTGCATGGGTACATAAGCGTTTGCCAAGGGAGCTTTCTCAGGAAGTCGCCCGTACCGATATATATTTTCGTTACGCTTGTTGCTCAAATTAATTCCTCCAAATGCTACTGAGGTTTCCCTCAGAGTATACTATGCTCGAAAAACATAAAAGGTTAAAGGCCGGAAAACCGACCTTTAACCTTAGTTCGAGTCCCTTTGGACTAAAGTATCATGTTGGAGAAATCTTCCTCAGTAATTATGCTTATTCCCAGACTCTCTGCCTTCGTGAGCTTACTGCCGGCGTTTTCCCCCGCCAGAACATAGCTTGTTTTCTTTGACACGGAGGATGAAGTTTTACCGCCGAAACTTTCAATTATGGCGGCGGCCTCATCGCGTGTAAACTTTTCAAGAGCTCCTGTGAGAACAAAAGTCAGTCCTGCAAAACGGTCATCCTTCTTCTCTTCATGGCTTTCAAAATCAACTCCGGACTCTCTCAGCCGTTCGATAAGGTGCAGCGACTGTGGCTTTGAGAACCATTCAACAATAAATCCCGCAGTAATGGGGCCAATATCCGGAATATTGGTAAGCTGTTCAATATCTGCCTGCATCAGTTTGTCAAGGCTTTCAAAATGCACAGCGAGGACCTTGGAGGCCTTTTGACCCACCTGACGGATGCCGAAGGCGCAGAGCAGACGGGCAAGGCCGGCAGATTTGCTTTTCTCAAGGGCTTTTTTCAGATTTTCGGCAGATTTAGTGCCCATTCTGTCAAGTGCAGCCACATCGTCAACGTTAAGATAATAAAGATCGGCTGCTGAACTGACAAGACCGCTGTTTACAAGGCTCTCACACACAGAAATACCCAGACCTTCTATATCCATAGCCTCTCTCGAAGCAAAATGCGCTATATTTCTCAATCTTTGAGCGGGACATTCGGGACTTGTGCAGCGAAGTGCAGCGCCATCCTCATCACGGACCACCTTTGATCCACATTCGGGGCAATTGTCAGGGAGACGGTATGCAACCGTCCCCTCCGGTCGCTTGGACTTGTTGACCGAAAGAACTTCAGGGATAATCTCTCCAGCTTTCTGTATAAGCACGGTATCGCCTATACGTAGATCAAGCTTATCTATATTATCCTGATTGTGGAGCGTTGCGGCGGAAACTGTAGTCCCCGCGAGGCGGATAGGTTCAACGATGGCCTTGGGTGTAAGGACACCGGTGCGTCCCACCTGTACCACAATATCTATCACACGGCTTTCTTTCTTCTCCGGCGGATACTTGAAGGCTACTGCCCAGCGCGGCGCCTTTGCCGTGCTGCCAAGGGCCTGACGCTGAGTAAGGTCGTCAATCTTAATGACAGCACCATCCATATCGTAGCTCAGAGCGTCTCTGTCGCTGCCAAGCTGCTCAATGCGTTCAACGCAATCATGAATGTTGTCATACACTTTATATGGGATAACGGGAAATCCCATTTCCCTCATTGCATCGAGGCTGGCAGCGTGACTCATATAAGGGGTACCGGATGTAAATTGGATATTGAAAAGAATAATATCCAATTTGCGTAAGGCAGCTACCTTGGGGTCGAGCTGGCGCAATGAACCTGCGGCAGCATTTCTGGGGTTTGCCAAAAGGCTTTCGCCGTTCAGCTCACGCTCTTCGTTGAGTTTATTGAAAACAGACTTTGACATGTATACTTCGCCGCGGACAATAAGTCGCTCCGGGGCGTTTTCGATATGCAGCGGCAGAGAGCGTACAGTGCGCAGGTTCTCGGTTACATTTTCTCCCACAAGTCCGTCGCCACGGGTGGCCCCACGCACAAAAACACCGTTTTCGTACTCCAGAGATACAGAGAGGCCATCCACTTTTGGTTCAACAACGTATCTGTGTTCCTGTGAAAGAAGACTATCCATCCTGCTTCCAAAAGCAAACAGTTCATCAATAGAAAAAACGTCAGTAAGGCTTTCCAGAGGCACCTGATGGCTTACCTGCTCAAACTGGGAAAGCGGCGCACCACCAACCTTCTGTGTAGGAGAGTCGGCAGTGATAAGCTCCGGATACAGCGCCTCAAGTGCCTTGAGCCGCTGCATGAGCATATCATAGTCGTAGTCACTTATCTCCGGCGAATCATAAACGTAGTAAAGTTTATTGTGCCGTTCCAGTTCACGTCTGAGTTCAATTATCTCTTTTTGTGCATCCATATCTTGTATCCTCTGCTACATATTCAGGTATGTATCCGGCACTTCGCCAACAATTACTGTGTCTGCAATAAGAACCTCGGTGACAACCTGCGCTGTTTCACTGCCCCACGGGACAAGAATTTCCACATCTACAATCACTTCAAGATTAATCTGATGCTTTGTCTGGTTTATGCCGGCAGTAATAATGTTATTGTTGAATTCGACTCTCGATGAAGTCAGAACAATAATCTTGACCGGTACTTTCGGCCCTCTGCCCATGAGAAGACTTATTCCGGTAAGGTTGCCGGAGGGGATTTTCACTGTAATTGTGTTTTTCTCAGTGGTACCCACAACTTTTTCAAGTATCTGCGCTGAGAGCGTGTTTATTTTTGCCATGTTGCTGCTTATGGCAGTAACATCTCCGTTTGCATCCTTCTCAAAGTCAACAAAGTAATTACCCGTGTAATCTCCTGACGCCAAAACCTGAGAAATAGCATTATTGACACTGACAGTGACAATATCGCTGGCATCGGATACTGCTATCTGAGATGAGATATCCTTCAGAAAAACGGAAGCGGTTACTACCAACAGAAAAAGTATGGCCAAAAGACCGATAATAATAAATCTTAAGCTATGCACTTTACTGCCGGGAGCTTCATTTCCGCTGACTTCGGAGTATACATAGGGTGAACGGCGGTGAAAGAGCTTTTTATAACGCATGGAGTCACCTCCCCACACATTATATGCTCATTATATTGCGTAAAATGTCTTTATTTATCCAGCATAGCACTTACAGCCATCATAATCCCAAGTTTGCCTGACTCAAAGGTAAGGCCGCCCTGCATATAGACTATGTACGGCTCGCGAATAGGGCCATCGGCGGAAAGCTCAATGGAGGATCCCTGAATAAATGCACCTGCCGCCATTATTACGTCGCAGTCATAACCGGGCATGGCCCAGGGCTCGGGTGTGACATAAGAGTCTACCGGTGCACCAGCCTGGATTCCAAGGCAAAAACGCTTCATTTTTTCCGCGCTGCCAAGCTTTACCATCTGGATTATATCGGAACGCTTTTCGGTGATATCGGGAGAACTTTCAATTCCCAGTTCATCCATCATTGCGGCACAAAATACTGCGGTTTTCAGGGCCTGAGCCACCACATGGGGCGCCATAAACAGCCCTTGGAAAAGAAGGCGGTTGTTGCCAAGAGTTGAGCCGCACTCACCGCCGATACCGGGTGTGGTCAGGCGCATGGCAGCTCTGTCAACAAGCTCGGCCTTGCCTGCAACATAGCCACCGGTGGGTGCAAGACCGCCGCCGGGATTTTTGATAAGGGAGCCGGCAATAATGTCAGCGCCCACATCAGTAGGCTCTATCACATCGGTAAATTCACCGTAGCAGTTATCCACCATTATATTTGCTTTTTTGTTGACTTCTCTCACTGCCGTACAGATTTTGCCTATCTCCTCAACAGTCAGGGCTTTGCGCTCCCCATAGCCGCGGGAACGCTGGATGAGTACGCCTGCCACTTTTTCGTCGGCAGCCGCTTTTTTTATTTCCTCATAATCAGGTTCACCTTTTTCATCAAGGTCTACCTGAGCATAGTCAATTCCGTAAAATTTCAGGGAGCCATGGCAGTCACCACTTATACCAATTGCGTTTCGGATAGTATCATAGGGCAGACCGGTAACGGACAAGATAGTGTCGCCGGGCTTTGCGAGGGCGTACAGTGCAGCTGTAAGCGCGTGAGTGCCATTTACAAAGCCGATTCGCACAAGAGCGCTCTCGGTGTGGAAAATGCGGGCATATATTTTATCCAGAACATCCCTTCCCAGATCATCATAGCCATAGCCGGTAGTGCCTGCAAAACAGGCGTCAGAAACGCGCATTTCCTGAAAGGCTTCCATTACCTTTACTGTGTTTTCCTGCGCCACACGGTCGATTTTGTCAAAACGTGAGCGAATTCTATTCATGGCGCGTTCTGCTATTTCGTATACTTCAGGCTTTATCTCAGATATTTTCATCATTCAAGCTCCATAACAAGTTTTTTGAAGTGTTTGCCGCGCTCGGCAAAGTTTTTGAATTTATCAAAAGCAGCGCAGGCAGGAGAAAGCAAAACTATATCCCCTTCCTTTGCATACTCTGCGGCGGCGTGTACAGTATCGTCAAAATCATCAATTATTTCAACTTCAAGTCCACTGGCTGCAAAATATTTTGAGGCAAATACAGATTCTTTTATTTTCTCAGCGGTAGCGCCTGTGAGGTAGACCTTCCGGGCACGCAGACAGAGCTCATCACCCAGAGTATCAAAGGGGATTTTCTTATCATATCCGCCTGCAATAACTATTGGCTTCGTTTTCATGGCACGAAGGCCTGCAAGTGTGCGTGTAGGACTTGTGCCGATAGAGTCATTTATGTATGTTACACCGCGAAGAACACGAACCTGCTCCAGTCTGTGCTCTACACCGGAAAAACTCATTGCCACACGGCGGCAAACTTCATCATCTACATAGCCATCAACCGCAGCAAATGCCGCCAGATAGTTATGTACATTGTGTTCACCGGGGAGCTTTATTTCATCAGCCCGCATTATAATTTTTTTACCGTTTTCATTTATCCGGTATATGCAGCCGTTTTCAAGAATGCAGCCATTTTCAACAGAGTTGAGATGGGAAAAATAGGATATCTTTGCCTTGGCATGCTTTTTGAAATACTCGCTTTGCTCATCCTCAAGATTGAGTACCAGACGGTCATTTTCACCCTGCATCTGGAAAATGGCCATCTTGGAGTCGATATAATCCTGATAATCCTTATGCTTATCCAGATGATTGGGAGAAATATTGGTGATAAGAGCCACATCGCTTTTGCATTTCATGGAATGCAGCTGGAAAGAGCTGAGCTCCAGCACAACCACATCGTCCTTTTTTATCTCAGGGCTTTCGCACAGCAGCGGGTGGCCAATGTTGCCGCCAAGGTGCACATTATAGCCCGCTTCACGCAAAAGCTCGGCTATAATGCTGCTGGTAGTGGTTTTCCCGTCACTTCCGGTTATGGAGAAGATGCGGCAGGGGCAAACGGAGAAAAATACTTCCATCTCGGAAGTGATAATGCTCCCCTTTTCTGCGGCCTTTACAAGATGCTCGTCAAAGGGCATCAGTCCTGGAGTGCGGAAAATAACATCGTGGTCAAGTCCCTCAAGGTACTTTCCCCCCAGCTTAAGCTTTGCGCCAAGGCGGATAAGCTCGAAAGCCTCCTCGCCCATCTGGGCAAGTTCTCTGGCGTCACAGGCGGTTACATCACAGCCGTAGCTGAGAAGCAGCCTTATAAGCGGCGTATTGCTTACACCGATACCGATAACGGCAATACGTTTATCTTTAATACTGAGAATATAATCATTAAGTGTCATATTGATCCCTCACAATCTTATATATTATATTCCTCCATCGCTCTAATCGCAAGAAATTTTGTTGACTTGTCAGGCTAAAATGGATAAAATAACAGCACTGAGTACGCTGAACGACCGCGGGCACAAGGCAAAAGCCTGTGCGTGAGGAAAGTCCGGGCTCCATAGGGCAAGGATAACGGGTAACGCCCGCCAGGGGTGACCCTCGGACAAGTGCAACAGAGATATACCGCCACGTATTCCACACTCAAAGCAAAGCTGGCTTTGCTTTGAAAAGGAGGAATAGCGGAGCGACGAGGGCTTGTCGCTTGCGACAGGCCCGAGCTGAGCGAAGCTCATTCCGACGTGGTAAGGGTGGAAAGGCGAGGTAAGAGCTCACCCATCGCATGGAGACATGTGGATGCTGTAAACTCTATCCGGAGCAACGCCGTGGGAGAACATGTGACCGGCCCGGTCGTTCTCAGGAGGCGGCTTGAACTGCGGAGCAATCCGTAGTCTAGATAGATGGTCGTTTTTAACAGAACCCGGCTTACAGGCGAACTCATAAATAAAAAACCCGACGCTCTTATTTGAGCGTCGGGTTTTTTATTATTCAGCGTCTTCCCAGTTGTGCCAGACGTTCTGGACATCTTCCGCCTGTGAGCTTCGCTCCCAGTAGTGGAAACTGTGAAAACCATTGGAAAATCAAACCTTTTCAGCTTTTACGCAATACCAAAAGTGCGGATTATAATATATGGTGTGTCACAACAACTATGACATACTTAACTATAACAGACCTTGTAAGGAAGTCAAGGGAGAATTACTCTCCCCTATCTTCCTCCATCATGCCGACGAGCTTATAAAAGCTTGTTCTTTTTGTATCTGTCAGCTCCATTGCCGTTTTTGCGGTAATCTCTCCCGATTTCCAAGAGGCATAGACAGTGTCCCAATTTGCGGGAAATGTGATTGCGGGACGGCCTAACTTCTTCCCTTTCTGTTTAGCGGCTTCAATGCCCTCTGCCTGTCTCTGCTTTATCGTGGCGCGTTCCTGTTCTGCTATAGTTCCCAATACCTCAATCAGAATATTGTTTACCATATCAAAAACCCACTCTTGTCCCTCTGGCAGCTCCATCATAGTGGTAGGCAAGTCAATCACTTTAAGCCGTATGCCATTCTCTTTGAAGAAGCGCAGCTCATTATGAATGTCCGCTTTATTGCGGCTGAGGCGGTCAAGGGATTTTACGACAAGCGTATCTCCACGGCGCAGCATAGCATTTTTAAGAGCCTGATAACCGGCGCGGTCTAAATCTTTGCCGCTTTCCTTATCGGTTATTATCTCCCTGTCTGTCGCTCCAAGAGAACGAAAAGCAGCAATCTGGCGGTCAAGGTTTTGTTCCTTGCTTGATACTCTTGCATAGTAGTAAGTGCGACTGTCCACGATATGCGCCCCTCTCTTTTATCATCTGTTCGTATTCTATCGCAAGTGTTCGTAAATGTCAACACATTTACGAATATATTTGTAAATAAAAAAATATATTTTGCGAACGGATAGAACAGAGTGTTTTTATATGTTTGTAAAGGTGTACTCTTGCGAACACATAAAAATGGAGCAGACTTGTATCTGCCCCATTTTATTATTAATCCTCAAAATAATAATCCAATTTACCAATATATTCTTTTGCTTGCTCTTTGTAGTCTATGAGTTGTTTTACTGGACCTTCCAAATTCTGACAATAATCTAAATAAGCTCTTGTTGTAGTAAAGAAACCTTTAAGATTTAGGTAATGCTCATAATCCGAGTAATCTGCGCTCAATATTTTTAGATTTTCCTTGGCTGTATCAAGAGCAGTCTCTGCTTCTTCAAATTTTCCATTATGAAAATATGCGTTTACTATGGAACACACACATGCCGCAACCATATTGTTTTCGTAATTATCAAAATAAAATATCCATACATCAGCATCGTCAATATGGCGCTGTCTTTGGACTTGGTTCATATTATTCAATGCGTCCCCATATCGCAGCATTGCTAAACCTATTCTTATTTCCTCTTCACTTAAAGAAACTTTTGTTGCCAGATAATCACTACCATAGGAGAGTACTTTATCGTGTTCCCCAATACAGGCTTTCCAAACTTCATACATATCGTCGCCTATTTGCCTTATGATTTTATAAGCAACATTAATGTTCTCGTAGGCTGATTTAGATAACTCATAGGGGCTTGGATTTTCATTATCAAGCATCCCTTTTTCTTTTGCAACCTCATAGAATATTGCCTCCCTTTCCTCGGGAGTAAGCACGGTGCTGCCACAAGCACAAAAGGCAAAAATCAAAGCTAAAACAATAGAGATGATTTTTTTCATTAAATTTATCCTTTCTGTGGTAACCTCTCTACTACGATACGAATGCTTTTTGCACTAATTTCGCCTATTGAAGCTTTTTTTTAATCAAAAGTAAAAATAAAGGGTTTGTTAAAGTCTCCACCTGAGTAGAAATCGGTTGTCCACGCTAATTTGCTTCCACCATAAAATTTTCCATAATTATAAGAAATAAATTTTACTGCACCAACATCATCATAATCGCAGTCGGAAATTGTGTTGCTGGTGCCTTTTCCTGCCTGTCCAACTTCAAGTTCTCTTACATTGAGCTCATTTATAGCCAAAACATCGCCATTTTTATCAAGAAGCTGGAAAGATACCTCGGTAACATCTTTTTTTACATCGCCTGTATTCCTTATCTTTGCCTCAACAGCAACTCCGTTATTTCTCTCTATAAGCTTCACTTCTTCAACAGTAACCGCATCACTTGAGACATCATCAAAAGCACTTTCTGGTAGTAAATCCTTTATTTCATAATTTATGACAGGCGAAAAAATGAAATCCAATCCTTCACTTTCAGACACAAACATATATCCTGTAACGGAGAGAGAACTTACCTCGGAGGGATCAAATTCCGCAAATGTTATGATACTTGAATTAGTCCAAATGCCTTCACCGTAAGCTAAATAAGATATTGAAGCTGTTGTGTTATGAATACCAAAACCATCACTATCGTTATAAGTCATGTATATGTGGAGACAATCAGGATACTTTTCACTCAAATTTTCAGGGAATATATTTCTAATTTTTAAATTTGGTTTATAATTACCATTATCTAATTGAATGAGTTCACAGTCTAATACTTCAATATAGTGACCCTCTTTTGAAATGCTATCTTCGCTGAATTTGCTATCACTTGGTGCAAGAACTGTTACTACATTACTATCTATGGTTAATTCGTAGCCATATGCTTTTGCCATTTCAATAATAAGATTTTCTATCTGGTCTTGTGTAAGCACGGTACTGCCACAAGCACAAAATGCAAAAATCAAGACTAAAACAATAGATATGATTTTTTTCATTAAATTTATCCTTTCTGCGATAAATTATCTACCGCTATTCTAATGCTTTTCGGCACACCTTTCATCTGCACATACTTTGATACCGAGGATGCACTGCGCCCCATCTCGCGGGCCACGGCGGCGTATGTTCCATATATCCGGTAAAGTCGTTGCATTTCCACGATTTCAACCGGAGAAATTCTTTTAGCCCCCATTATTTACTCTTTTTTACAGGCTTATCAGCAACAATCAGATATTTATCTGTATTAGCCATGCAATAATCCCAATTTTCTTTAAGGAAAGAACTGAAAGTATATTGCTTTTCTCCTCCGCCGTTTTTGATAATTTCATTGATTTCTGCAATCTTCTGTGCATAGTTCCAAGGAACAGTAATGGTCTTCTTATCAGTGTCCAGAATAATACGCATAATATTTTCCTCCAAAAATAAAAGATGTGCGGCAATCGACACATATCGACTGTTCGCACACTCAATTATATATATATATATATATTGGCAAGCTTTTTCTGCAAATTTAATAACTTTTATTTTAATTTCTTTCAAATTCCTTAAAATCTATGCGTTAGCAATATAAACATAGCATTTTTCTTCATTTGTATTAAATTTGCTGCATTTTCATTCCGAACAAAGTAAAACACAATGTATTTACTATAAACGCAACGATAACGGCAAATTTTTGCCGTCTGTGGATTTTCGTCGTGCGTGGCTCGACAGATAATGAAGTAGAATTTTTTCTTATCCCGAAATATATCCCCCTGCTCCCGCTCAAAACTTTCAATAACTAATGCAAAAACTTCTTAATTTGTTTTTCTTAATTAAAAATGTTATAATATTTATAGAAAAGTTAAAGAAATATATAACTTTTCAAATAAAATTTAAGGAGGTTTATACGATGTATAAATCCATGTTTGAGCGTTACATAGACGCTCTCGAAAAATCAGCAGATATTACATTATAGTGGTACTTCCAGAAGCGGTATCTAAAAGAGCAGCTATTAAGTGAAGCAGATATAGACCGCATAGCGGACAGAGTATTGGAACGCTTCAAAGTCAAGGTTGATGTAACGGATGCCGTTCTGGAAATTGAAAAGCTCAAACGGGCAATTGATTAGCTCGGAAACGGAGGTAAATAATGCCTCCCATTACATACCCTAATCAGAGGATGATACGCGTTCATCGTGAGCGCGTGTCGTCTGACTTCCTTGGAATAAAAAATGAAAACTGGCAGGCCGCCGCCCGTGATTTAGGTGCTCATGCCTTTTTGCTTTACTTATACTGCGCCGCAAACAGAGATGATTATACCCTTGCATTATCACCAACAGCAATCAGACAAGGCGTGGGCATGGCTCGGTCAACATATCATGACCAATTCCACAAGCTCATTGATAAGGGCTATTTAGTTCCCGCCCATGGAAACACCTTTGATTTCTATGAAATACCGAAATCCGCCACACAATCAAAAAACACGATGTCGGACAACGGATATGATTTTGAAAATTGTACTTCTGCCGAACAGGAAAAACCACAAAACGGTTTTAATGTATTGCCAGAAGATATAGAAATAAATAATACGGATTTTATAAATAATTCAATAAATATAAAAGAAAATCCAGATTAGAAGTATCCAGAAGTCAGACCAGAAGAAAAGAGGTTTGATTTTTAATGGCAAAGAAGTATGAGGAAAACGTATATAACTGGTTAAAAAGAAAAGGGCTTGCAACCAAATATGAGCACGCCGGTATATACTGCATCAAAATTGACAGCCATATTGTATATATCGGTAAGAGCTTTAATATGCTCAAACGCATTTCTTAGCACTATGTTGGCATTAAAGTAGCGCGGAAATTGAAATACTCATTATTGGCAAACGCTGCAAAGGCGGGGCATAAGATTAACTTTGATGTGCTTTATTACGCCACGCAGACCCACCCATCGGCACTCGAACAGGAAATAGGAGCTAAAGAGGGAGAATTGATACGACAGTATAGACCGGCACTCAATACACAGATACCCAGAGCGGAAGACTGGACAAAATACGAATACAATAAAATTGATGAAGCAAAAATACTTGAAATAATTACAGACAGGAGCAAAATATGATTACTGATAAAGCTGTTATTGATAACCTTTTAGACCATACTGACATGGGCGCGCTCATGCACAGTATTCCCGATGAACATATTGAATACATGAAAGATTTTCTTGATATTCCTTTTCTTCTGGAAGATTAGAGAGATAAAGAATGGATTGTATATCTCTACATCATTGATATTCTCAAATGGTATGTGGCGGAAGACGGCAGCAAAACCGCACTTAATAAGGCCGAAGCATTACTGGAACTACTTACCACCTTATTTGATTATAAACCGGAATACCGCGTGGAGCGGTTTTATACAATTTGATAATACACAAATATAAACCAAGGCGGGAGGCGCATAACCTCCCGCTTTTTTTCGTTATCTCCGTTATATCCGTCTCGCGCTTATATGCTCATAAGCACGCTTTTGTGTTTTGCAATGTTAATAACGTCATCATCACGCAGACTGTTCAAATAGGTCTGCGTGATTTGTATATTCTCATGTCCCAAGAGCCGCGATATTGTATAAAGGTCTGTTCCCATTTTGATTTGCTGTTGGGCATAGAAATGTCTGCAAGTGTGGGGCGATACGCGTATATCTGTAATCCCCTCTCCGTGACGTTTAACTATATGTTCAACTGCGCTGTTGGTTAACTGCCGCCCGTGAAAAGAGAGGAAATAATAATCATCTGTGTTCTTCAAGTTAAAGTAATTATCTTTCGCCGTGTCGTACTTTAACAGAGCTTTCCGCAGCACAGGCGTTATAGGAACAACACGCTGTTTATGGTTTTTGCCGTTAATGATAATGAAATCATCATGTATATCTTTCTTCTGGATGCAGCACAGCTCCCAACAGCGTATGCCGGTTTCAAAAAACGTAGTTAAGACAGCCGTATCTCGTATATGAATATAATCCCCGCCTCTGCATGATTTGAGCATCTGGCGCACGTCAGAGGGCTTAAACGCCATTATTACGGCCTTGTCCTGTTTACACCATCGGAAATTTTTCTTTGTGTTAAATCCGCCGTAACCCTCATCGTAACAGTATTGAATAAAAGCTTTTGCGACTTTAAGAAGCCCGTTTATATAGCTCCCCTTTTTTCCTCTACTTGACATATAAAGGGAGAATTGCCGCACGACTGCCAGACTTATATCTTCAATGTCTGTTATGTCGGTTTCCTCCGCACAAAAACGTAGAAAAAGATTGAGGTTATTTCGATAGCTCCTAATAGTCTTAGGAGTGAACTTTCTAACCTCAATCTCGATTAAATATTCCTTTGCGGCGGTGCTGATTTTCATACGTTTTCCTCCTTGGTATGTCGCAACTCAAGGTATAACGTATGTCATCGTTGAACTGAGGTATTGCACAACTGCAATTTCAATCCCTCGATAAAGTTCCTAAATCAGCTTGATTTTGCCGTTTCAAGGCACGTTAGTGCCTCATTCAGCGTCTTCCCAGTTGTGCCAGACGTTCTGGACGTCGTCGTTGTCCTCGAACATATCCAGCATCTTCTGCATGTTCTTGATGTCGTCCTCGTTGATCAGCTTGATGTAGCCGTTCTGGGGCAGCATCTCGACCTGTGCGGAGAGAAGCTTGTAGCCACCGGCGGTAAGTGCGTCGGAAACGGCGGCAACCTCATCCTCGGCGGTATATACGGTCATAACCTCGCCATCTGCCTCAAAGTCAGCAGCGCCGGCTTCCAGAGCATCCATCATGACGGTATCTTCGTCCAGCTCTTCGTCCTCATTGTCAATGACGATAACGCCCTTGCGGTCAAAGGACCAGGAAACGCAATTGGCAGCGCCCATGTTTCCGCCGTACTTATCAAAATAGTGGCGCATTTCACCGGCGGTGCGGTTGCGGTTGTCGGTCATGGTCTCAACGATAACAGCAACACCCTGAGGGCCGTAGCCTTCGTAGACTATCTTTTCGTAGTTTTCGGTATTTCCTGCACCAAGAGCCTTGTCGATAGTGCGCTTGATATTGTCATTGGGCATGTTAGCGGCCTTGGCCTTGGCAATGACGGTAGCCAGCTTGGAATTGCTCTTGGGATCCCCACCGCCGCCTTCCTTAACAGCAACGACCATTTCTCTTGCTATCTTTGTAAAAGCCTGTGCGCGCTTTGCATCGGCAGCGCCCTTGGTTTTCTGTATATTATGCCATTTGGAATGTCCGGACATACTAACAACTCCCTTATCTTTAAGTAAATGTGCTTTGTTTAACGGCTGATATTTTAGCACAACCGACGCTATATTACAAGAGAAAAACTAAACCGACTTTGGTATCAGCAGCAATTTTCCGCAAATTCCGTCTTCAAGTACATTTGAAGCTGAAATTTTCTCTATGCTGGAATGATAATTTTTTGCAAGTGTCCACAAATCTTCAGTCTCTGCCTTCACAAGATAAATGGCAGGAAACGAAGAAAAGTCATATGCATTTTCTTCATCCAGTTCAACGTCCGCAACAAACATGATTTCTGCTTTTTTAGAGCAGATATACTTTATATCCACGGCTGCGTGCACATCAATACTGGCCCCGTCCGGTCTGAGATAAATGTCCGTCAGAAGTGCAGAAACAAGCCGCTCCGGGTTTGACTGACAGTCGCCTGAAAGGTTTATACTGCGTCTTGCGGCGGAAAGTGTGCCATTTTTCGTGCGGTATATTATATCCAGATTTACTGTGGCGTTTATTTTTTCGCCCTGTAGCTTGAGCAGAGACACATTGGTAAATACACTCAGCACATCATTGCAATCATCAACCACGCTCAGCCTTTCATCAGCAATAAGCTTTGTCTGCTGCAAGGCTGAATATGAAGTAAGGCTTTGGCTTGAAAGGCCACAGTGTGAGGGCATAATATTGCTGTATACATCAGAAATGTACTCAATTTCTTTGCTTTGTCGAGCACTTATCTGCAAAACAGCGTGCACCTCAGTGTCAAGTGCTTTTTCACCACTTATCGTATTTATCACATCGTAGTAAACCGACGATATCTCCACAAGCGCATTGTAACTGTCAAGCTTATCAACAGCAAGATCTATTATCTGAGAAAAAGGAGTAGAGAACTCAGCCTTGACTGGGTAATTGACTTCTTCGGATAAATAACAAAGGCAGAAATTCAAATTCCCTTTTACAATAAGCTTACTACCCACGTTCTGGCTATCATTAAGTTCAAAACTTGTTTTCAGCATTGCAATCTGAGACGGGCTGGGCTTTCCGGAGGGAAAAATAAGCTGCTCACTGAGAGTAAAAGTCTTTTCGCAGACTGCATTGGTATACATTACTTTTGTCTTGTTCAACCTTGTATGTATTTTACATGGGACCTTTTCGGTTTGCACGGTCTTTATTGGAATATGACCCTCTCTGAAGCAGTTGAGTTCTCCACATATCTCAAATGTTACTGATAGCTTTCTGGGATTTATTATTCTTGCCTCGGTATTTTGTATATCCAGTCTGATTTGGGCAAGTACATCAGAGCTCATGCCCGGGATTTCATACTCCAAGGAAAACTGCTTGGATAGCCGCACAAAGGAAACGTTTTTCTCGCTTTCCGTCACATAAATCACTGACGCAATAGCTTCTCCGCTTATCAGCACTCCCCTGCCGGTCAGATCTTTGCTCTTAAGATGTACTGTGCTTTGAACGGAAGCTATTTTACCTATATCATCATTTACGTCGGGAACTACATTTTCGCAAGTCTCCTGGACGTATTTTATCTGATGATATATGTCCTTGTAGCAATTGAGCATTTTATTTTCAAAGCTGATTTTCATTGATTTTCGCCCCTTATACACAGTTTGTACAACATATGATAAACGGCAGAATAATATAACCCTATCTTGACTTTTTAAACCTGAATATAAGGTTTGAAATTATTTTCGGCATTTTCATTATATATATTTTCATCAATGGCTCCTTTCATTTCAACATCTTTTTATGTACCAAAAACCAAAATACAAAAGCAATACGGCAAGCAGCAGCCACCATACTTTTTCAGGCAGTACCAGGGCTAGTATTATAATTATACCGGCGCATATAGCGGCACAGCCCCATTTTCTTTCCCTTCTACGCAAATTACCGCCTCCGCATATATAATCGATGTATTATATGCAAAAGACGGTCATATAATGACAAAAAGATGGCCGTCTGATAAGTCAGACTGCCATCTTTTTACTTTGTCTCCCAGAATTTATGCTGTGAGCTGAGTTCATAAAGACGCTCATATGAACGATATCGGCTGGGCATTATACTGCCAGCTTCAAGCGCTGCGGTCACAGCACAACCGGGCTCTTTGAGGTGGGCGCAGTTATTGAAACGACACTTGCCCAGATATGGCTCAAAATCAATGAAATCGTACTGCAGCTGGTCTTTGGGAATTGTTTCCATCATTTCTATCTCAAAGGAAGCGAAACCGGGAGTGTCCGCTGCATATGTATCGTCTCCAAGCCGGTAAAGCTCCACATGCCTTGTGGTATGTTTTCCGCGGCCAAGCTTCTCGCTGACCTGAGCCGTGGGTATATTCACGCCGGGCAATAAAATGTTCATTATGCTGGACTTACCCACTCCGGAGTTGCCGGTAAAAGCGCATATCTTTCCCTGCATCAGCTCCCTGAGTTTATCCACACCCTCACCGGTCTGCGCACTCGTGCGCACAACTGAGAAACCTGCGGACGAGAAAATCCTGTACAGCTCATCTGCCGGGTCAATGTCGCATTTATTTATACATACAATCAGTTCGCAGTCAGAGCTTGCCGCAATGACAGAAACCCGGTCAATAAGAAAAGGATCTGTAACTGGGTTTGTGTTGGCGGCAATAAAGACCAAAGCATCAATATTGGCAACTGCAGGACGTATAAACCAGTTTTTTCTCTCATCTATACTCTCTATACGTCCTTTTCCGTTTGAGTCAACGCTGCAAACTACCCTGTCGCCCACAAGGGGAGATGTTCCATCAAGGCGAAATTTTCCCCGTGCCTTGCACTCCAGTAAGCCTCCATCGGTTTTAACATAATAAAATCCGCTGAGAGATTTGACGATCAATCCATTTTCCATCTGTCAACCCCAGGGTCCCGTGGATACCCGAAGATGTACTTTCGAGTGCTCCTCAACTTCAGTAAATGCAGAAATGTTTTGCCCTATGACTGTTCCTGCATCGTATTCACTGGTTACTCTCTCGCTTCCTCCGTAGCTAAGCCCCGAATTTTCAAGCTTATTTATAGCAGCATCTTCCGAGAGACCGATAAGATTGGGCATAGAGATATAAGAAACTTCAGGACCGCTGCTCACGACCAGGTAAACCGTGGAACCTGCGCTTATTTTCTCATTTACTGCTGGGCTGGTGCTTATTACAAAATCCTTTGTGACGCTGGCAGAGGTCTGATTTTCAACCTCCGTTTCAAATCCGGCTTCACTGAGGGTAAGCATAGCTTCGCGATAGTCCTTATTGATAACATCCGGCACTGCCGTAAGAATTACACCTGTACTGACAGTCAGATCTACTTTTATGCCCTCGGGAGTAATCATCATGCTGCGTCCCGGATCCGGGTTCTGTGAAAGAATGAGACCGCTCTCGGATTCAGTGTCGATAATATACGTAACCTTGAAATCATACATGGAGACAAGGTCAACATTGTTTGCAAGAGTATCGTAGTTGCTTCCAATAAAATTGGGCAGTGAAATTCTCTGGGCCGGTGAAAAAACTTCACCCAGCCAGAAATCCCACAAAAATACAAATAGCAGAACAACCACAACAAGACCGCCAAGTACACCGGACATGAAAGCAACACGCCCTGATCTTCTGCGGCGCAAAGAATATCTTTCGCTTGATACTTCGCTGACGGAGCGCACAGGGACCACATCCGGATGTTCTTCCCTGACCATATCGCGGTTAATCAGCTGCTGCTGAGCGAGTCTGTTAAGGTCTTCCAGAAGCTCATTTACCGTGGCATAGCGATCATCAAGCTCATAGCTCATCGCTTTGGAGACTATCCGCTCAAATTCCTCGGGCACATCGTCCACCAACTTAGAAATAGGCTCAGCATCCGAACTCATGTGCTTTATGGCTATTTCCGTAATGGTACTGCCTGTATAGGGCTTATGTCCCGTGAGCATTTCATACATTACTATGCCGAGAGAATAAATATCACTTCTGGCATCAGGGCTTTCACCCTTAGCCTGCTCGGGTGCAATATAGTGAATGGAACCTATGGCCTGACTGTGTTCCTCGTGAATTTCGTTTTCGAGAGCGGCAATTCCAAAATCTCCGACTTTAACGGTTCCATCACGCAAAAGCATGAGGTTCTGGGGCTTGATATCCCGATGTATAATTCCTCTTTCATGGGCATGAGCCAAGGCTTTGGACACCTGTCTGGAAAAATGCAGGACTTCCTTCCATTTAATGCGTCCGCGTTTTTCCATATACTGTTTCATTGTGATGCCGTCTACAAGTTCCATGACTATGTATTCGACATCTTCGCTGTGGCTCACATCATATACGGAAACTATATTGGGATGCGAGAGCATGGCAATTGCATAGGACTCAGAAAGAAAGCGGCGCCTGAATTCCTCGTCCTTTGCCATTTCCTCTCTCATTATCTTGACAGCGACATAACGGCTGAGACGATGACAAAACGCCTTGTAGACGACGGCCATTCCGCCCTCGCCTATCTGCTCATATATTTCATATCTGTCATCAAGGAGCCTGCCGATGTATTTATCCTTTTTCTCCATAAACTGTCTCCTATTTCATCACGGCCAGCACCGTAACATTGTCCCTTGCGCCGCGATTAAGAGCTTTTCTCATAAGAGATTGACACAAAAGCTCAGGGTCGGGATACTCTTTTGAGTATTCCAGCATTTCAAGATCAGAAACTATATTTGATAGTCCGTCAGAGCAAAGAAGCAGAAAATCGCCGCTGTGCAGATTTACTTCGTAATAATCAGGCTCCACAATCTCCTCTGAGCCCAGCGCCCGTGTAATGACATTTCTCTGCGGATGAACTCTGGCCTGTTCCTTGGTAATGGCGCCAAATTCCAGCAGTTCCTCAACCAAAGAATGATCCTTTGTTATCTGGGTGATACTGTCATTGCGCTTTGAGATGTGGTAAGCGCGGCTATCTCCAACATTTATAATATAACCGATACCGTTGCCCTTTATCACACCGCCGACTATGGTGGTTCCCATGCCGTTATAGGCTTCGTCAAATTTGGAATATTCAAAAGAGACTCCGTTTGCCTCGATGCAGGCTTCGGTAAGGATTTTCTTATAATCCAGCGGCTTATTTACGCGAGAGGTAAGCTTTGCGTAAATATAAGAGACAAAGGCATTATTGGATATCTGGCTTGCCAGACCACCGGCTTTGGCTCCTCCCATACCGTCGCACAGGGCAAAAATAGTGCTGTCTTTTGAAACCACCTTTTCAATTATAAAGCTGTCCTGATTGTCACTGCGGACTGCACCTTTGTCGGTCAATGCGAAACTTTTCATGTTTTCCCCAATCTGCTGAGAAACCAGCCGATCAAAATTATTTTTTCTGCATCTTGCGCCTGAGCTGACCGCAGGATGCATCAACATCACTGCCAAGTCTGCGGCGAACAGTAACATTGACACCCTCATCTTCAAGTACCTTGATAAAGGCTTTCATGTGTCCGGGACTTGAAGGTTTGAGCTTATATTCCTCCACATAGTTGAGTGGAATAAGATTTACATGGGCATGTACGTCCTTTGCTCTTTTTGCAAGAAGTTTTGCATGGTATTCACTGTCATTGACGCCGTCAATCATGGCATATTCAAAGGAAATACGGCGCCCTGTCTTTTCATAGTAACGCTTGCAGCTATCCATAAGCTGCTCAACACCACGCCCGCGGTTTGCAGGCATGATTTTTGATCGGGTTTCGTCATCAGGTGCGTGGAGGGAAACGGACAAGGTCAGCTGCATATCTTTCCTGGCAAGGTCATCAAAGCGCTCTGTAAGGCCGCATGTGGAAAGTGAAATATGCCTCATGCCGATATTCATGCCCTGCGGATGGTTTACAAGCTCCAGAAAACGCATGACATTATCGAAATTATCCAGCGGTTCGCCGATGCCCATAAGAACTATATTTGATATCGGTTTCCCGGAGTCCAGCTGCGAGTACAAAACCTCATCAAGCATCTCCGAGGGCTCCAGACAGCGCACAAGTCCGCCGATGGTGGAGGCACAGAACGCACAGCCCTGTCGGCAACCTACCTGGGATGAGATACATACGGTATTGCCGTGTTTGTAGCTCATAACCACTGTTTCCACTGCGTTGCCGTCGCGAAGCTCCCACAGATACTTTATTGTGCCATCAAGCGCAGATACCTGCTTGGAAAGCACTTTGGGTCTGTGCATATAAAATTCGCCCTTGAGCTTGTCACGGAGAGCTTTTGAAATGTTACTCATTTCATCAAAATCTCTCGCGCCACGGCTGAGCCATTGAAAGATCTGCTTTGCCCTGAACGATGGCTCACCAAGTCTTTTGAGTTCTTCCTCAAGCTCCTGCGGGAGCATGGAAACAATATCTTTGAGCATTATCCTATCCTCTTTAATTTTGCGGCAAAGAAGCCGTCGCACCCATCAATATGCGGCCAGAAGCAATACATACCGTTTTCTGCCCGAATATTTCCAATTTCAAAGGGTTCAGCAATAAAATTATCCTTTTCCCTGAGAAAAGATCTGACTACATCTTCGTTTTCTTCCGTTAATACCGTGCAGGTAGAGTACAAGAGCGTTCCTCCACACCGAACATAGGATGAAAGATTGTGTAAAATATCAAGCTGAATATCAGGAAGGGATGCGATATCACTTTCCTTTTTCCATCTTATCTCAGGCTTTTTTCCAATAACGCCTATTCCGGAACACGGAACATCTGCAATAACAAGATCGAACGCCCCATTGAAGCTATCGTTATTTTTCCTGGCATCGGCCGCTGATGTAGAAATTATATTTATCCCCAGTCTTTCAGCACTGTTTCTGACAAGTCCAAGCTTTTTCTCGTGAATATCACAGGAAAGAATGCTGCCCGAATTGCCCATTTTTATTGCACTGGCAAATGATTTTCCGCCAGGTGCAGAGCAGGCATCCAAAATCCTCATTCCACTTTTAACACCGGCAATTTCAACAGCGGTTCTTGCAGCAGCATCCTGCACATAGAAATATCCATCCGCAAAGCCGGGCAATGCATTCACATTACCGCCATTGAGAATGATGCATCCATCGAGATAGGAATGCTCCTTAAAGTTTATCCCGGCCTCACTCAAAAGCGTTTTATACTCAGAAACGCTGATTTTAAGGGTATTGACCTGAATTGTAAGAGCTGCACTATTGTTGTTGCAGGAAAAGAAGGCTTCGGTATGTTCGTATCCGTTTTCTGTAACAAGCTTTTCTGCCAGCCACTGGGAATGACTGTATTTAATGGATAAATGTTCCGCAGAGCCTACATTCGGTATGTCGGGAAGCTGTGCTGCATTTTCCGCAATACGGCGAAGAACAGCATTTACAAGTCCGGCAGCCCTCTCATAGCCGCATTTCTTGCACAGAACTACACTCTCGTTGACAGCGGCCCGGGCAGGGATATCAAGAAAAATAAGCTGATATACGCCCATCATCAGAATATCCTTTACCTTTGGCTCAAGCTTATTGCATTTTACGGAACTATAAAAATCAATATAAAATTCACAAAGGCTGATGTTCTGGATAACACCCAGACAAAGCTTTGAAGCCAAAGCCGCGTCGCGTTTTTCCAGCGCATTTTTGCTTATAATCTCGTCCATCACCCGGCCTGACCATGCGCCCTCGCGCCGGCAGCGCTCCAAAGCAATAAGAGCTGCTTGTCTTGCGTTAATAAAAATCAATCCAATACCTTTATTTTTTTGCCGCGCAGGAAATCTGCGGCATTCATGCGCTTTTTCCCGGCAGCCTGAAGCTCGGTTATCATCACCGTTTCGCCATTACCGCAGACCACTTCTATACCTTCTGAGCCTGCATATATGATGCTGCCAGGTGCTTTGTCACAGTGGGTGTCAGTATATCTTGCGGAAAAAATCTTATACGTTCCGCCGTCCAGTTCTGCCGTGGCAACGGGCCAGGGCTGTAAACCGTATATCCACTTGATAACACCACGTGCATCCTTAGACCAGTCAATCGGGCTATAGCTTTTATCAAGCATGCCCACATAGCTTGCCTTATCATGGTTTTGCGGTGTTCTTGGAGCAATGCCGGCTTCAATGTCGCGAAGAGTTTTAACCAGAAGCTCTGCACCCATGACTTTCAGTCTGTCAAAAAGCTGCTCGGATGTCTCAAACTCACCAATTTCAGTCTCATCAGTGTAAATTATATCGCCGGTATCCATCTCAGTTGCAAGGTACATGGTGGATACGCCGGTAATTTTATCGCCGTTGAGCACAGCCCACTGTATTGGCGCTGCGCCGCGGTATTTTGGCAGAAGCGAGCCGTGGACATTGACAGCACCGAATTTTGGCAGGGCAAGAATATCATCCGGCAGAATACGCCCGTATGCCACAACAACAAGAATGTCCGGCTGAAGAGAGGCAAGCATTTCATAAGCGGTGCCATCTTTCATCTTTACAGGCTGATAGACCGGAATATCGTGGCTGATTGCAAGCTCCTTTACCGGAGAAAAAGCCATTTCCATTCCGCGACCCTTGGGCTTGTCCGGCTGGGTAAATACACCGACGATGTTGAATTTTTCCTCAATCAGCTTTTCAAGGGAAGCCGAAGCAAAGTCCGGAGTTCCCATAAAAACAACACGCATGCTCATTCCTCATCATCCTCTGTTTTTATCTCATCCTCGCTGAGCATCCGTGTACACTTGGATATATACAAAACGCCTTCAAGATGATCAATTTCATGGCAGAAGGCGCGTGCAGTAAGTCCTTCTCCCTCTACTTCAAACCATTCACCAAAGCGGTCCTGAGCGCGTACCTTCACATAAGTAGGACGCACAACAAGACCGTACTCGCCCGGTACACTCAGACAGCCCTCAGGCCCCTCTTCCTCCCCTGCGGTTTCAATAATCTCGGGGTTTATAAGCTCAATGATATATTCATCCTCGTCCTCAGCCACATTAGTTTCCAGCACAAGAACAGCTCTGCGAAGAATACCGACCTGAGGCGCAGCAAGACCAACGCCATTACTCTCAATAAGTGTATCTGCCATATCATCCAGAAGCTGATGAAGACGGTCATCAAACTTTGTTATTATGCGGCTTTTTTTGTATAGTGCCGCCTCTTCCTTTGTAAGTACGTTTCTTATTGCCATATTATCTCCTAATCAATCAAGAGGGTCATAGTCTGCAAAAAATGAAACACCTTTAAATCTTTTGTCCGTACTGCATTCCACAATTATCCGGAATATGAGCTGACGTATTTCACGGGTGTTTTTGCAGTTGATGTTGACCTTATATCTGTATCTGTTGTTAACTTTAACGATCTGTGGTGGCGTTGGACCAAAAACAAGGCAGTCATCTCTGCCGCCAAGCTTTATATCAAAAAAACTTCTAATATATGCACTTGCCGCCTGTACAAGTTCTTCATCCTGTCCGCTGGCGGTAACAGTGAAAATATCCATAAACGGTGGCAGGTCATGAAGTTTGCGCATTTCAAGCTCGGAAGCATAAAAGTCATCGTAATTTTGTGCCGCTGCCTGCAGAATAGTTTCATTTTCCGGAGTGTAGCTTTGAATTACGGCCCTGCCGGGCTTTGCTCCGCGTCCGCTGCGGCCGACCACCTGAGTTATCAGCGAAAATGTACGCTCTGCAGATTTATATGACCCGGAGTAGAGACTTTGATCGGCGGAAATAACCCCCACAAGGGTTACATTTTCAAAATTCAGACCTTTAGTAACCATCTGTGTACCGACCATAATGGGTATCTTTTCTCTGCTGAAACGTTCAAAAAGCTCCTGATGTGAACCGACAGGCGCTACAGAGTCCGTATCCATGCGCATTATCTCAATATCCGGAAAAAGCTCGCCAAGCTCCTCCACCACTGATTGGGTACCGGCTCCCACATATATGAGTGAACCCTCACACTCAGGACACAGCTTGGCTTCCGGTCTGGAGTAGCCGCAGTAATGACACATAAGTCTTTTGTTTATACTGTGATAAGTGAGAGAAACACTGCAGCGAGGACACTTGAAAGTATAGCCGCAGGCGCTGCAGCTGATGAGCTTATTGGTGCCACGCCTGTTCAAAAACAAAATGCTCTGCTCTTCCCGGTCAATATTGGCCTGTAATTCATCGCGGAGAAATGAGCTTATGTTGCCGGAATTGCCCCGGCGAAGCTCTCTTTTCATGTCCACAATTTTAACTTGGGGAAGCTGCATTTCGTTATAACGCCTGTCCAGACGGAAAAAGCTGTATCGGCCTGTCTCAGCATTATATCGACTGACTATATCGGGTGTTGCAGAACCCATAAGCAGCATAGCGCCGGATTTGGCACAGCGGAATTTTGCCACATCTCTGGTGTTGTATCTGGGGCTGTTTTCTGATTTATAGCTTTCTTCCTGTTCCTCATCAATGATTATCAATCCCAGTTCAGAAACAGGTGCAAAAACGGCACTTCGTGTACCGATTGCAACATGCGCTCTGCCGGTTTTCAACCGCTTCCACTCATCATAGCGTTCTCCGGGAGAAAGGGAGCTATGAAGAACAGCAATCTCATCACCGAAGTGAGAAGAGAAGGTTGCCAGCATCTGTGGTGTAAGCGCGATCTCCGGAACAAGCAATATTGCCGATTTCCCCACTCTCAGCTGCGATGCGATAAGATGAATATATACACTGGTTTTACCGCTGCCGGTAATTCCCTGAAGTAAGGCGGCACAGGCGCCTTCAGAGCACGCCAATTCATCAAGCCCCTCAAAAACGTGTCTTTGCTCTTCGCTGAGCTGCGGAAGTGGCTGTAAACAGTCCGGAGCGAGCTGCGGCCTTCTGAAAACCTCCCTGCGATAAAGCTGTACAGCTCCGCTTGTACAAAGGGACTTAAGCGATGTTCTGGAAGCGCCGCAGTGAGCCATAAGATCCCTGCTGGGCAGCGCTTCAAAGCTGCAAAGCATATCCAAAATCTCAGCCTGAGCCGGAGAGCGGCGACGCTTCTTTTCGGCCAAAACGACAGCATCCTCCGCAGATATGGAAAGCCGGGCCATTTCAACAGTCTTATCGTTTACTTTTTTTCTGCCCTGGTCATTAAACCACAACCCTGCAGGCAAAATGCACTTTACAGCCTCGTAGACTGTGCAGAAAAACCTGTCTCTCAAAAAGTAAGCGAGTTTCAGCTGTTCTGAATTGAGTACAGCCTCTTCATCCAAAAGCATCAGAATGGCTTTCAGGCTTGAATATTCACTTTTAGCATCAAGAGAAAGTACAATTCCCTCAGTTTTCCTGTTGCCGCGGGAAAAAGGCACATACACACGCATTCCAACGGAAATCTTATCGTGCATTTCATCCGGCACAAGATAATCGTAGGGTTTGTCTATCCAGTATGTCGCGGCGGAAACCGCAACTTTTGCCACAAGTTGAGACAAGCAGCTTCACACCTCGCATACAAAATAAATAAACGGGACTCAGGCAGCACAAAATAGTCGAACAATTCGGCTGCCTGCCGCCCCGTAAAATTTTTTTACTTATTCTATGGAAAGCTTGCCGGTAAATACTTCGTCTATTGCAGAAGAAACAGGCTTCTTCTCAAGAGGTATCTGCTTCTCCTCTGCCTCAGAAGAGATAACACGCGCTCTTCTGGCGACGAGGTTTACAAGCTGATAACGGCTTCCTATTTTATCAACAAGATCAGCAACGGGGGGATAAAGCATCATAATAGTAATCTCCTGTCATATATAAATAAATTATAAACGCATCAGTCTGTATCCTTAAGATACTCCATTCGGTCGGCAGCAACACAGTGCTCGGCCGTAATAATTGCAGAAAGCTCATCTGCCGCGGTATCAGCATCATCATTGACAATGATGTAGTCGTAAAATGTAGCTTCGGCATACTCCTGTCTTGCACGGATAAGCCTTGCTTCGATAGCGCGGGGAGTATCGGTGCCGCGCTTTTCAAGGCGGTTTCTCAGTTCATCTATAGAAGGCGGAACAACAAAAATCATTATTGCCTCAGGCATCTTCTCATAAACCTGACGGGCGCCCTGTACCTCTATATCAAGAATAACATTCATACCCTCGGCGATTTTTTGCTCCACATAGGCTCTGGGCGTACCGTATCTGTTGGCAACATACTCTGCATGTTCAAGCAGTTCGTTGTTGTCAATCATCTCCTGAAAGCGTTCAAGGTCAACAAAGAAATATTCCCGCCCATCAACCTCATTAGGCCTGGGCTTACGTGTGGTGGCAGAGATGGAGAAACATACGTCATCCCTCTCGCCCAAAGCTTTGAAAACCACTGTGCTTTTTCCTGCGCCGGATGGACCGGAAATAACAACAAGCTTACCTTTTTTCTTCATCGCTTCAACCCTCCTGTTCTCCTTTTTCTTCTATACGTGCAGAAAGTGTTTCAGGCGGCGCACTGGATAGGATTACGTTGCCGCTGTCCATGATAATGACAGATTTTGTGCTGCGTCCAAATGAGGCATCAATTAATAGCCCCTTTTCACGCACATCCTGTATCATTCGTTTTATTGGTGCAGATTCAGGACTTACTATGGAAATAATTCTCTCGGCTGAGACGAGGTTTCCAAAGCCTATACTTATAAGCTTCAATTATCTCACCTCACTCAATGTTCTGGATCTGCTCGCGGATTTTTTCAATCTCCGATTTAAGCTCTACGACAATATGAGCAATATCGGAATTCTGACATTTTGAACCTATGGTGTTTGCTTCGCGGTTGAATTCCTGAATAAGAAAATCAATTTTTCTGCCGGTGGGCGAATTTCCGTTTATCATGGCTCTGAGCTGAGACATGTGGCTGCGCAGACGCACAGTCTCCTCGTCAACAGCGATATGGTCGGCAAAAATTGCCGCCTCGGCAAGAATTCGGTTCTCATCAATTCCACTGTTGCCAAGTACCTCTGCCATCTTCTGTTCAAGACGTGCTCTGTACAAAGCTACGGTTTTGGGTGACTCCGCTTCTATTGTGCTGACCAGAGACTCGATCACAGCAAGCCTGCCCAAAACATCATCCCTGAGCTTCTCACCCTCACGAAGGCGCATCGAATCAAAATCTTTGAGGGCATTTTCTGTAATTTCACAGATTGCCTGACTGATTGCATCGGCGTCAAGGTCTTTTTTCTCTACCGATAAAACATCGGGAAAACGGCTTACACTCAATGTGGTGATATCATTTTCAAGGGAAAAAGTCTCAGAAATATGCTGAAGAGCTTCAATATAGCCCTTAAGCAGAGGTTCATTGACTTTAACCGTCATATTATCGGCTGAAGATGAGTCCACCGTAACAAAAACATCCACCTTGCCTCGGCTGATATGGGACTGAACAGATGATTTGACTGCATCTTCTGCGAAAAGAAAGCTTCTGGGCAAACGCACAGAGGTATCCAGATACCGGTTATTTACGCTTTTCAGCTCTACACTTATTTCAAGACCTTCAGCCGTGCCTTTGGCACTGCCGTAGCCTGTCATGCTTTTTATCATGGCCTGTCCTCACAAAATTTCCGTTATTTGAAAATCAATTGTTTTTTTATTTTTATTCCTGCGCTGAGACAAAACAAGCAAAGCTCCGCTCATAATGAGAAAGACAAAACTGACCAGTACGCAGATACCCTCATCAGCTCCCAGAGAAAAGGCGATGATGTACCCGACAATAAAGAAAATCAAAGGAACAATATAAACCAAAATAGCTGCGCGGAATATTAAAGATGAGCGTGTTTCAATAATAACTTTTTGCCCCGGTTTCGCCCCAAGTCTGTTGCCTGCCACCGCTTTTAGTTCATTCTGGAACTGGCAGGCTTCACAGCTGCCACAGTTGCCGCCGCAGGCGGTAGACCGCGTCACCGCGACCTCTGCCATAGAGTGCGGAAGGATCCGGGTCACTATACCTTCTTTTGTCATTTTCAGGATTTCCTTATTTCAATTGAAATTGTATTGTCGCCAATAGCGCCAACATCGGTCATTCCGTCAACAAAAATCTTGACTTCAGGCATAAATTGTCCGGTAGACTCGTTGTAGTCGGTAAGATCGGCAACAGCTCTTATCTGCTCTGCCTGCAGCTGAGCAAGTTTTTCTTCTGTGCCGCGCATTGTAACATTGATGCCCTTTGAGATGATCTCAGCTTCAAAGCCTTCTGTAACGTTGGTACAGGAGATATTCCTCACCCTGTATGTTTCGGTGCTCAGCCCGACAACTTCAACAGTGACAACCGCTTCCGCCACACCGGTAAGATTTTTCAGTTCATTGTCCAGAGGTATGGTATATGTTTCGGTATGGGAAGCCGCGAAATCTGTAAGGTCAATGGTGGCAAGTATTATCTTGTTCATACCGGAGAGTAAGGCGGAGTCTCCGGCGAGAGTGAGGGTAGAAGGCTCTACCGTTACTTTGGTATTTGCACTTGTTGCACCGGAACCTTCAATCAGGTCAACTACCAGAGGAATATCCTTTACAAGCATCAAGGGCAATGTGGCAGTAACCACGTCATCGGACAATGTAAGATAAGAGGTTGAACACTCTTCTCCCTGCTCGTCCATGAGCACAAATCCGGTATCCACCTTATAGGTACTTTCCACATTTTCCTGTCCGAAAGTCACCCATGCGTAAGAAATATCCTTAAGATATGAGTCCGGACCACTTACTGTAATAACAGAAGGCTCGAAGTAAGGAGCCTCCGCAGTAAAGCCCTCAGCCAGGGAACCGTCAAAGCTGCCGCGCACCTGCACAGTTTTGCTGTTGAGCGGAGAAACCATAAAACTTATGGTCTCAGGACTTTTACGATTTACGGTTACTGAGCTGGGGTCCACACCGTCCGGGTATGCAATATAATACTGCTGTGAAGTAAATGCCGATCGGGAAAGCTTACTCACATCCACTCTGGCTACAAGGTCGTTTGAATCCCACGAGCCGACAAGCCTGCGCGGACCAATGATCTCAACCGTAACAGTATTAGTATCCAGATCGGTTATTACCATATTTTTTGAATTTTTGAGGTTTTCTTCACCGACAATTTCAAGACGGACATTGTGAAATGTATTGGTATATTCGTCAGCCTGAATACTGGTCACATACACCCATATTGCAAGGGAGATAAGCAGGGACACTATTCCCCAGAACGCGCGGCTATTATATATTTTCCTCATTCTGCTTGGTATCCCCCTTCTTCAGCAGCTTTGCAAACTTATCAAAAAAACCGAGAAATCCCTGCCTTGTAACTGCAATTTCTTCACGGACAAGCTCGTTATGCAGCAGCTTGTCCAGATACTCTGCATTGAGATGACGCTTGAGCATGCCGTCAATCGCTATGGATATTGCACCGCTCTCCTCAGAGACTATGATTACCACCGCATCCGAACATTCGCTCAGGCCAATACCGGCTCTGTGTCTCATGCCAAGCTCTTTGCTTAATTTATTATTATCTGTCAGCGGTAAAACACAGCCTGCGGAAGCAATTTTGTTGTCGCTGATAATGAGAGCGCCGTCATGCAGAGGAGCCTTGTTGTAAAAGATGTTCTTGATAAGCTCGGCTGTAACGTCTGCATTTATTATTGTGCCGGTGCTCATGATATGGGTAAGATGTGCGCTGCGTTCAAAAATGATGAGCGCACCGGTTTTTGAACGGGACATGCTGTCACAGGCATCAACTACCTGAGCAATACTTTTTTCAAGCTCGCTGCTTGAGCTTGAACGCACCGATGATAGCCTGCTGCCGGCACGCTCCAGAATACGGCGCAGTTCCGGCTGGAAAAGAATCAGCAATGCAATAAGTCCCAGCTCAAATGCTTTTCTGAGCAGGAAATTTATCATGGCAAGCTGGAATATTTCGGAAATCCACAGGGCAAAAAGAAATGCGAGAATGCCCTTTGCAAGATTGTTGAAGCTGTTTCGCCTGACGAGCCATATGGAGTTATATATCAGATATGCGACAATTATAATATCAATAAAGTCTGCAATACCTATTGTCAACAGATAGTTCGATGCTCTTTCCAAAGCATTGCTGATTGCATCCATACACAGTTTCCTCGCAAAATACTACTCTAAGTTCACATTTTCCCAAGCCAATCTGATATCAGTTTATTATATATGATTTTCAAAAAAAAGGCAATAAAATTACGCATTATTTATGATTTGTTTTATATTGTCTGCGGCAGATAAAACCTGGTCTTCCGTAAGAAAGGGAGAAAAGCTCATCCTAACAGTTCCCGTATTCAGAGTACCGGCTGATTCATGCGCATAGGGAGCACAATGAAGTCCTGAACGGACACATATATCCATTTGCCCGAGTCTGTAAGCCATTTCCTCACAATCAATGCCATCAAACACACACGAAAGAACGGGACACTGGTTTTTATGCTCAGAATAAAACAATTTTACTTTTTCGTACATAAGCCTTTGAATCATAATATTCATAAGCTTCATTTCATGTCGAAAAATGCTGTCGCACCCATTTTGTGCAACATATTCTATACCCGCTTTCAAGCCGGCTATTCCGCATACATTGTGCGTACCGGCCTCCAGCCTTTCAGGAAGATATTCCGGCATCTGCTGGGAGATACTGTCAGAGCCGGTTCCACCGTAAAGAAGGGGTCTTGCCTTTGATGAACAAATAAGTATCCCGGTTCCCTGAGGTCCCATCAAGCCCTTATGTCCCGGCATACAAACAAAATCCGCACCAAGTTTCCCGACGTCAAGCTCAAGAATGCCGGCAGACTGAGAGGCATCAACTATAAAAGGAACATTATTTTCCCGACACATTTGTCCTATTTCATATACCGGCAGAATATATCCAAACACATTGGATACGTGAGTGCACACCACAAGATCTGCATCTCTTATATTTGCCTTAAAGTCATCCAGAGTTCTTTTTGTATCATATAGGAAAGTGCCGCAGCGAACTATGTCTGCATTCAAAGCATTCAATGGTCTTGTAACGGAATTGTGCTCAAATCCTGAAACAAGTACCCTGGCGCCATGATGCACAAGACTGTTTATAGCAATATTCAGTGCATGTGTTGCATTGAAAGTAAACACAATATTCTCCGGGCTCTCCACATGGAAAAGCTTTGCAGCTGCCTCTCTGCAATCATATACAACAGATGCTGCCCCCAGGGAAGGCATATGGCCTCCCCTGCCGGGACTTGCATACATCCTCATCGCTCTAATAACAGCGTGTTCTACGGTAGCGGGTTTGAGCAAAGTGGTTGCTGCACTGTCCAGATAGATCATAAATTCACCTCTTTATAGTCAGTGTTTGGTGTTCTCATAAAAATTTTTCCCTTGAGCATATTATTATTTCTCAGCAAGGAAACCGCCTCAGAAATACCACTGTACAAAGAAAGCGAGTACCCGCAGCCAAGAGTGTTCAGTCCCTGCGGAGCTTTTACAATTGATGTGTTTATCCCTGCCTTTTCCAGCAGCTTTTGCGAACGCTGTGCATTGGTAAGTGAAGTACACATAATTAGATACTGAGTCATTGTTCTTCCCCTAACTGCTATATACGAAAAAAATAAATCCGCAGGACAATTCCATGCCCTGCGGAAATTATTCTGCTGCTCCATAGCACAGATACAGTATATCTTATGCCGGAAACATCAATATGTTATTCAATGAGCGCAACTGCGTGTGCTGCGATTCCAAGCCCCTCACCTGTAAATCCCAATCCTTCCTCGGTTGTTGCCTTTACACTGACACAGTCTGCGGCAATATCCATAGCATCGGAAAGAATTTCTCTCATCTGAGGGATATACGGCGCCAGCTTAGGCCTCTGCGCCAGCACAGTACAGTCAACATTTGATATGCGGTAGCCTTTGCTGTAAATGAGTGAACATACTTTTTTCAAAAGTTCGACGCTGTCTGCACCCTTATATGCTGCATCGCTATCGGGGAACAGCTTTCCTATATCACCCAGGGCACAGGCGCCCAAAAGGGCATCCATCAGTGCATGAGTGAGTACATCTGCATCCGAGTGACCGAGCAGCCCCTTTTCATAAGGGATCTTCACCCCGCCGAGGACAAGTTCCCTGCCCTCAACGAGCCTGTGAACATCATACCCGTGTCCTATCCTCATTGTAGTCTCCTCTGTTTCTCAAAATCATCTCGGCAACGTGCATATCCTCAGGAGTTGTAAGCTTAAGATTGTGCTCGTCGCCTTTTACTGTTATGGCACGGACACCCATAATCTCTATTGCCGAGCAATCATCTGTCAGACTCAGTCCGTCACTTGCAGCCTTTGACAGAGCACCCTTTATAAGATCCGCGTCAAAAATCTGAGGAGTCTGTACCCGGACAGTACGATCTCTGTCGATTGGTCCTACAACAAAGCCGTTTTCATCAATCACCTTTAGGGTATCTTTTGAGAAAACTGCCGGAACGGCTGCCATATATTTATCAGCAGCGAGAATAGTCTCACGGATAAGCTCATCCGTAATCAGAGGACGTGCACCGTCATGGATAGCAATGAGCTTCGCGCCGCTTCTGACTTCCGAAACACCGGCCAGAGCAGACTCGGTCCTTGTGCTGCCGCCGCGCACCACCTTTGAGGTCTTAGTAATACCGAATTTTTTGCAAAGGTCAGCAAGCTCGACGACTTTCTCCATCCTGGTGACAAGAATTATTTCATCAACAAGCTCACAGTTTTGAAAAGCCAGCAAAGTTCTGGCCAGCACAGGCATGCAGCCCAGCTGTGCCATGAGCTTGTCGGTACCCATACGCTGAGAACTTCCCGCTGCTACTATGACAGCGGAACAATGAGGAGTCTTATCTTTTTTCCTGAAAATATTTTTTATGTTCATGAAAATCCCCTCCAAAGAAAACATTTCAGCCCTTAAGCTGTCTTTTGCGGTAGAAATTCATCATACCGTCCTGCATATCGTCAAGGTGCATAAGCATCTTACCGGCACCGTATGCCGCACAGGAAACCGCGTCGTCCACCACGACAGTACGGATACCCGTGCTGCGCTCAATCAATCTGTCGATACCATAGATAAGGCTGCCGCCGCCGGACATTATAATGCCGTTTTTATCAAGGTCACCAACAAGCTCAGGAGGCGTGCGCTCCAAAACAGCGTGAACAGCCTCAAGTATACGGTTCATGGGATCAACAAAGGCCTCTATAAGCTCGGTGGAGTTAATCTCAAGGCTCTTGGGAAGGCCGTTGGTAAGATTTTGCCCCTTGACCTCCTCAACCCCCACATCGGGACGCTGAATTATGCAGCCTATGCTGCGCTTGAGTTCCTCAGCTGTGCTGAGACCTATACGCACATTATATTTGTTGCGTATAAACTTCACTATTGCTTCGTCAAAGCTCTGGCCTGCGATTTTTATAGACTCACATTCAACAACACCGCCCATGGATATGATGGCAATTTCCGTGGTACCGCCACCGATATCTATGACCATGTGTCCGTCAGCCTTGGAAATATCCACGCCGGCACCCAAAGCCGTTGCAACAGCAGTCTCAAGAAGGTATACCTTTCTTGCGCCGGCCTCGATACAGGCATCTATAACGGCGCGTTCTTCAACACCGTTGATGCTGCTTGGTACACAGGCAAGTATACAGGGCTTGAAAAGACTGAAAGAAGTAATACGGCTGATAAATTCGCGCAGCATCTGGGCTGTAATCTCGTAGTCGGAAATAACACCCGCATTGACAGGATGTATGGCAACTATGTTGGCTGGAGTACGACCAAGCATTTTCTGAGCATCCTGACCGACTTTCAGTATTTTTCCTGTAAACTTATCAACCGCCACCACAGTGGGTTCTCTGGTCACAACACCCTTGCCCTGTTCAAATATCAGGGTAGATGATGTACCCATATCCACTGCAATGTCTCTTTCAAATATATTCATACGGCCTCACCTCAAAAACTATTTCACAACGGCAGCCACGCTCAATACAACTACTCGCGCAGCCCCTGCATTTTTTAAAATTCTGGAACATTCCGACACGGTGGAACCGGTCGTAACAACATCATCAACAAGTAAAACTGTTTTCCCGCAGATATCTGCACAGTCTTGCGCTGCATAAGCGCCCTTTACATTTTCTTTTCTGACGGAAGCGTCTGAAATCCCTGACTGTGCTTTCGTATCACGGATTTTTCGCAGCAAACTTACGCTCTTTGTACTGTATGCGACAGCGCATTCATCAGCCAAAAGCCTTGCCTGATCATAGCCGCGTTTCCGGTATCTTTTGCGGCTCAAAGGCACCCATGAAATAATATCGCAGGAAATACGGTTTTCGTCAATATATTTTCTGAGAAAATGCCCGTAAATTTTGCAAAACCCGGCACAATCATGGAATTTGTAGCGCAGTATGGAGTCCTGTACCATATCTCTGTAATAGAAAATACTGTGACATTCATCCACAAAATCAAAACTTCTGGGCTGAAATTCTGCCGGAATATACGGGAGCTTTTTTGCACAGTCGGAACAATACAGAATTGCTTCATCAATAATCTTACCACAAAATGGACATTTTCTTGGATAAAGCAGCGAAATGAAAAAGTCATAAATTTTCATGACACACCGCAAAGCTCCCTGAGTCTTATTCTCAACGCAGTGTAACGCCTTGATTGACGGAAATTATCTATCATCTGGCAGGCGGTTCTGTCGTCTCCCACAAGAATAAGAAGATCCTTTGCCCTTGTAACAGCAGTGTAAAGGACTCCTCTGGTCATTAGCATCTGTGAGCCGGAGCTGAGAGCAAGGATAACGGCTCTGTACTCACTGCCCTGGGATTTATGTACTGTCATTGCCCAGGCGTGCTCAAGCTCCAGAAGAGAATCAAAACCGTACACAGCAAGCCTGCCGTCAAAATCAATCGTCAGACTTTCGTTTTCATGGTCAATAGAGACTATAAAGCCAATATCTCCGTTATAGATGCCACTTCCACTCTCGGTCATTTCCCTGTTTGACCAGAGTATATCGTAATTGTTCTTTATCTGCATGACTCTGTCGCCCTCACGGAAAACACAGTCACCGAAAAATTTTTCTTTTTTCTCCTTTGATGCAGGATTGAGAACAGCCTGAAGCTGCTTGTTGAGATTGATAGTTCCCATTTCCCCTTTTCTTGTTGGAGAAAGTACCTGTATATCCTGCGGAGGTATTTTCATTTTTTCAGGCAGTCTGCGGACACACAGCTCTGTAATTGTCTCAACCGAGCTTGCCGCCTGAAGCCTTCTGAGCCTGAAAAAATCTCCGGAGTTTTCTGCAAAATCAGGGTACTCGCCCTTATTGATCATGTGGGCATTGCGTACAATTCTGCTTCCTTCGTTCTGGCGGAAAATCTCAGTGAGCCTTACAGTAGGTACAACCTCACTGCGGATGACGGATGAAAAAACATTTCCCGGTCCAACAGATGGAAGCTGGTCTGCATCCCCTACCATGATAAGACGTGTATCCGGCTTCATGGCGCGCAGCAAAGCATCAAAAAGGCACACATCAACCATGGAACACTCGTCCAGAATAATAGCGTCGCAGTCAAGAGTGTCGTCCTCATCCTTTGTAAAAATGACTCTTTCACCGTCATCTGAAAATTTTGCCCCAAGGAGCCTGTGAACTGTAACAGCTTCCTGATCTGTCAGCTCTGTCATTCTTTTTGCAGCCCTGCCGGTTGGGGCGGTGAGCAGCGTTTTCATGCCGAGTTTATCAAACATGGCAAGTATTGCACGTACAGTAGTCGTCTTGCCTGTGCCGGGGCCTCCGGTCACAACAAGAAGCTGATTATTGAGAGCAAGGCGGAGAGTCTCCCGCTGCATGGGTGCATATTTAAGCCCTTGTGTTTTTTCAAGTCTGTCAATAAGCTCTATAAGGTCAAGCTTTTCGGAAAAACACTTGCTGCACATCCGTGCTATGCGCTGCGCAGCATCACTTTCAGCCTCATATATCTCAGGAAGATAGCAAGCCTGACAATTGGACACCGTCTCGCATATAAGCTGACCGCTTTCAATGAGCATATCGACGCTGTCCTGCGCATCTTCCTCGTCTACGTTGATAAGAGCGGAAGTCGCCGCTGCCAGTTTCTCTCTGGGTATGAAACAGTGGCCGTTGTTGAGATTATGGCGGAGCTCAAAGATTACTGCCGCACTTATCCTGTTACGGTTCGTTGACTCTATGCCAAGTTCAAGGGCAAAGGTATCTGCTTCGGCAAAACTGCCTCCAATGTGGCTGGCAGAAAGGATGTATGGATTTTCCCTAAGATAATCAATGGCATTTTCGCCGTAGTATTTATACATCCTCAGCGCAAGAATTGGCCTGAGTCCATGAGCACAAACCAGTTCCACAATTCTCCGCACACTTGCCTGACTTCTGAAGCTTTTTGACATCTGCTGGGCTTTTGAAGCACTTATTCCTTTGATTGAGGCAAGCTTATCCGGTGAGCTCTCCAGCACATCCAGCGCCTTATCACCGAAACGATCCACAATAAGCCTTGCGGTTGCAGGTCCTATTCCCTTTACGCTGCCTCCGGCGAGAAAAGAATAAATTGCAGCTGCGCTTGTAGGAAGAAGTCTCTGGGCAAATTCGGCCTTGAACTGTCTGCCGTGAGTACCGTGATTTACCCAGTTACCGTTTATTATCATGGATTCACCCGGAGCAACATAGGGAAAACATCCGACAACTGTCACCATTTCCCCGTTCTCATCACGGAGACGAAGGACGGTGTACCCGTTTTCCTCATTCTTATAAATTATGGACTCGGCAGTACCGGAAAGCTCCATCAATTCGAGTTCATGATCCATGTGTTTCTCCCAATTCAGGCTTATTCAGCCAATTTCAAAACTTTTTTCAAAAATTGTCCTGTATAGCTTTTATCACAGGCAGCGCAGTCCTCGGGACTTCCGGCAAACACCAGTTCACCACCGCCGTCTCCACCTTCGGGACCAAGATCAATAACATGGTCGGAAATTTTGATAACGTCCAGGTTATGCTCGATGACAACTACGGTGTTGCCCGCATCCACAAAACGGTCAAGAATGTTGACAAGCTTGTGCACATCCGCAATGTGAAGCCCGGTAGTAGGCTCATCCAGAATGTAAACAGTATTCCCGGTGCTGCGTTTTGAAAGCTCTGTGGCAAGCTTTACACGCTGAGCTTCGCCACCGGAAAGGGTTGTACTGGACTGGCCAAGCTTGATATACCCCAGCCCCACATCATATAAGGTCTGTATTTTGTTGAGAATTCTCTGCTGATTTGCAAAGAATGAGCAGGCCTCTTCCACAGTCATATCAAGTACATCTGCAATGCTTTTGCCTTTGTACTTAACCTCAAGGGTTTCTCTGTTATAGCGCTTTCCTCCGCAGACTTCGCAGGGAACATAAACATCGGGCAGAAAATGCATCTCAATTTTAATAAGACCGTCGCCGGAGCAGCTTTCACAGCGACCACCCTTAACGTTGAATGAAAAACGCCCCTGGTTATAGCCTCTGAGTCTTGCATCCTGGGTGGATGCGAACAGATCGCGGATATCGTTGAATGCACCCGTATAGGTGGCCGGATTGGAGCGGGGGCTGCGGCCTATGGGACTTTGGTCAATGGCTATGACCTTGTCCACATGCTCAAGCCCCTCTATCCCGTCACATAGCCCGGGGCGGACTTTCATGCGGTTTTTTTCGGCAGCCAGTGTCTTGTAAAGTATCTCATTTACAAGAGATGACTTGCCGCTGCCGGACACACCGGTAACGCAGCACAGTTTGCCAAGAGGAATTTCCACATCTATATTCTTAAGATTGTTTTCACGCGCACCGCGGACAATAAGCTTTTTTCCGCTGCCCGGTCTTCTTGTCTCAGGAAAGGGTATTTTCTTTTTACCGCTCAGATACTGTCCGGTAAGGGATTTTTCGCAGGCGCAGATATCCTCAATACTGCCTGCACAAACCACCTCGCCGCCGTTTATGCCTGCACCCGGTCCTATGTCTACCACATAGTCTGCCGCACGCATTGTATCCTCATCGTGCTCAACAACAATAAGCGTATTGCCCAGATCACGAAGCTTTCTCAGGGTAGCAAGCAATTTGTCGTTGTCACGCTGATGCAGGCCAATGCTGGGTTCATCCAGAATATAGAGCACTCCCATAAGGCTGGACCCTATCTGTGTCGCAAGGCGTATTCTCTGGCTTTCTCCGCCTGAGAGAGTTCCGGCAGAGCGGGAAAGGGAAAGATAGCCGAGTCCGACGCTGTCAAGAAAACTAAGCCTTGCTTTGATTTCCTTGAGTATACGTTCGGCAATGAGCATATCCTTTTCGCTGAGTACAAGTCCGTCAATAAACTCCAGCGCCTTTACAACCGACAGCTTTGTAAAATCGGCTATATTCATCCCACCGACGGTCACGGCAAGAGCAGAAGGCTTCAGACGCTGCCCACCACAGGCCGGACATGGAATTTCGGACATACATTCCTCTATATCTGCACGCATGGCCGGACTCTGGGTTTCCTTGAATCTGCGGTTCAGATTATTTACTATTCCTTCAAATTCTCTTCTGATAACTCCAAATCCCTCCGCCTTCTCATAGTGAAGCTGAAGGGGCTCCCCCTTTGTTCCGTACAAAATCGCGTTCAGGGCTTCTTCGGAGAAATTTTTTATAGGCTCGGACAGCTTGAAGTGGTATCTTCTGGCCAGAGCATCAAAATACATTCTGGATATGGAATCACCTTTTATATTGTTCCATCCGGATGCAGTAATACCGCCGTCCAGAATGCTCAGATTTGGATTTGGAATAATAAGCTGAGGATCAACCAGAAGCTGATCTCCAAGTCCTGTACAAACGGGACAGGCGCCGTGAGGATTGTTGAATGAGAAAAGTCTGGGTGCAAGCTCCTCAACGGAAATACCGCAGTCATCACAGGCGTAGTTTTGTGAAAAGGAAATAATCCTGTCTTCTCCGACCAATTCTACCATCACAAGGCCTCCGGCTAGAGCCAACGCAGTCTCTGCGGAGTCCGTAAGGCGACGCACTATGTCAGCCTTTATAACAAGTCTGTCAACGACTATCTCAATACTATGCTTTTTATTCTTTTCAAGCTTAATTTCCTCGGACAGATCATAAACTATGCCGTCAACACGTGCACGTACATATCCGGACTTTTTTGCATCCTCAAAAATTTTTACGTGCTCGCCCTTTCTGGCACGGACAACCGGTGCCAGAACCTGAATACGACTGCCTTCCGGCAGCTCCATTATTCTGTCCACTATCTGGTCTATGCTCTGCTGCTGTATCTCCTTGCCGCATTTCGGACAATGGGGAATACCTACTCTCGCCCACAAAAGTCGAAGATAGTCATAAATTTCAGTAACTGTTCCCACTGTAGAGCGGGGATTTTTTGACGTGGTTTTCTGGTCAATGGATATGGCGGGAGAAAGACCGTCTATATAGTCAACATCCGGTTTATCCATCTGCCCCAAAAACATTCTTGCATATGAACTTAGACTTTCCACATAGCGTCTTTGACCTTCAGCATAAATTGTGTCGAAGGCCAGACTGGATTTTCCGCTGCCGGAAAGACCTGTTATGACTACAAGCTTGTCTCTTGGCAGTTCAATGTCGATATTTTTTAAATTGTTTTCTCTTGCTCCCTTAATGGATATGCTCTCGTGCATCTTCAAACCTCGGTAATAATATCTGCTTTTGCTGCATTTATAAGTTTAAGCAGCTCATTTGGGTCAAGTTCCACCTGATACCCAATTTTTCCGGCACTGACGACAACTGACGAAATGTCATCCACTGTTCTGTGAAAGAATGTGGGGTAAAGTTTTTTCATGCCAACCGGTGAACATCCGCCGCGAACATAGTTTGTCAGACCCGTTATCTCTGATACAGGCACCATGGCAACAGACTTTTCTCCAGCTGCTTTTGCCGCTTTCTTAAGATCAAGCTCTGCGGAAACCGGTATGCAAAAGACATATACTGCTTTGCTGGCTCCCCGACAGACAAGAGTCTTGAACACTATCTCAGGCGGAAGTCCTGTGATTTTTGCCACAGTAATCCCGTCTACAGCAGTATCTCCGTGCGGATATTCGTGGGCTGTATATGATATTTTCTTCTGAGAGAGAATACGCATTACATTGGTTTTATTTTCTGCCACGGCTTTCACCACCATAAAAACTTAACACTTTATTATATCTTTCAAACACTCTATCGTCAAGAACGGGCTTTAAACAAAAATCCTCCTTTCAGTGTTGAACCGAAGGAGGATTTTTTATTAAAAATTAAAATGTCAGCGTTCAGACTGAAAACGGGCCAGCAGATTTTCAATGCTGCCGTCAAGCAGTTTCATAAATCTATCTTTGGTGTCAGCCATAACCGTGCTGGCAGGCATACCCAGATCAAGCCACTGGGAAATAATGCCTATAACACCGTTGACATAGAACTCAATTACAAAATCAAAGTCCTGTCTGTCAATATTCATATCTCTCGCAACTATATCCGCAAAAGCTCTTATACAGCTTTGAAGGCGTTCTTTCAGAAATCTCAGCATATAGAGACGACTGTTTGAATTGAAGATATTGATAACAAAGCTTCTGTTTTCGTAGAGGTACTCAAAAAAGATCATCACATCTTCACGCCAATGATCATATACCACTTCCTTAGGGAGAGAGCGCTTGGCATCCTCTTCAAATACCCACTCCAGAAGATCATAGATATCATCAAAATGATAATAGAAGGTCTGGCGGTTGACGCCGCATATTTCCACGAGATCCTTTACGGTTATTTTCTCCATGGGTTTAACGGTCATCATTTTCTTGAGAGCTTCAGCAAAGGCCGCCTTGGTAGAAACAGACATATTGCTTCCCCCTTTCATATAACGACATTATAACACAAAAAACACAAATTGTAAGGTATAAAATAAAAAAGCCGCAGATAAATCTCTGCAGCTATTGGAGCTGGTAATCGGATTCGAACCGATGACCTTCTCATTACGAGTGAGATGCTCTACCTACTGAGCTATACCAGCACGCGAAAGACATCATTTCTGAATTCAGCGTTCCGTAGTCTACCATAAAGCGCTGAAATAGTCAACAAAAAAGACCGGTCAATTGATCCGATTACAAACTGTATACGCAAAAGAAGAAAAGAAGAACAAAGTAAAAACTGGTATAAAAAATAGTTCCGGATTACACATCTACTATGGTTAAATACGAATTATTTAAAGACATTACGACATACGGAAAAGTCTGGTTATATTTACATAATTTTTTACATGTAAAAATTCTTCAAATAGTTATCAACATTTTCAACAGAGTTTTGAACAGGCGCTAAGTCCAATAATAACCTGTTAGCAAGGCAGAGACTTCATGAAATGAAGGTGTCCGGAAATGAAGATAGATTACAAAATCGGAACACAACCAAGTTAACATAATTTAACTAGTAAAAATCCAACATCCCCTTCTCTGAGTAGGACACATATTTGTCACCGGCCACGATTATATGGTCTGCCATAGGAATACATATGGCGTTCATTGCTGCAATGGTTTGCTTTGTTACATAGTCATCCTCTCTCGAAGGATATATGATCTTGTCCGGATGATTATGTGAGATAATGACTGAGCTCGCTCTGTTTTTCAGTGCAAGCTCAGCTATTCTTCTGACATTGGTCTCTACTGAGTTTACCACTCCCCTTGCAACTTCAACGCAGCAAATCAGCTTTCTTTGAGAGTCCAGACACATAAGAAGGAAAACTTCGTCTTTTTCATAAGCAAAGCGTGGAATAAGATATTCTGCTGCCTTTCTGGTTGAATTGATTATGGGGTGGTCCTCCCCTTCGGATATGAGACTTTTTCTCATAAGCTGAGGAAGCATACTTATAAGTATGGCAGCGCTCTCACCTATTCCACGTACTTCCATCAATTCATATACACTTGCGTTCAAGACACAGGCAAGAGAACCAAAATGATCCAGAAGCTCATGAGCAATTACATTTGTGTCTTTCCTAGGAATGGCGTAAAAAAGTAAAAGCTCCAGGGCATTAAGATCATTGAAACTGTCAAGACCGTGTTCTATGTACCTGGTTTTAAGTCTTTCTCTATGGCCGTCATGTACACCCATTGATTTCTCCCCTGTGGAAAAATTTTGCACTCAAAGCTCCATTGTAGCGTAAGCGTTGAGCTCACTTCCGGCAGTATTTCCTGCCAGATATTCATAGTATGCCTGTGCCCCAATCATAGCACCGTTATCCCCGCACAGTCTGAGTGGAGGAACAAAAAGCTCAAATCCATTCTTTTCGGCCGCAGCCTGAAAATCCGCTCTTATACGGGAATTTGCAGCAACCCCTCCTGCCACAACTACCTTGCTGTAGCCAAGCAGCTTTGCCGCATCGACAGTACGCGGAACAAGGCTGTCGCTGACGGCTTTTGTAAAGGATGCAGCAAGTGAGCTTTTATCAAGCTCCTCCCCTTTTTGCTGCGCATTGTGGACAAGATTTATTATGGCAGTCTTCAGCCCGGAAAAGCTCATATCATAGGGGTGATCTGCAACATGAGAGACAGGGAATGAGTATTTTCTGTCGTCCCCGCCCTGTGACAGCTGGTCTATAGGCTTACCGCCGGGATACGGCAGCCCTAAAACACGCGCAGTTTTATCAAAGCACTCTCCTGCTGCATCATCCCTTGTGGAGCCGATTATCTTCATATCAGTGTATGATCGAACATCCACCAGAATAGTGTTGCCGCCGGAAATGGCAAGACAGAGAAACGGTGGTTCAAGTTCCGGATAAGCAAGGTAATTTGCTGCAATATGCCCCTTTATGTGGTGAACAGGTATCAAAGGCACATTCAGAGCCATGGCGCAGGCCTTTGCAAAATTAACACCCACAAGCACCGCACCTATGAGCCCGGGCGCGTAAGATACAGCAACTGCATCTATATCGCTTTTTTTAATTCCTGCCGCATCAATGGCCTTTTGTGCCAGAACAGAAATGGCCTCTACGTGGCTTCTTGATGCGATCTCAGGCACAACGCCGCCATAGACCGCGTGGAGATCGGCCTGAGAAAATATCTGATCTGTCAGTATTTTTCTTCCATCCTCAACCACTGCCACAGCAGTTTCATCGCAGGTAGATTCAAAGGAAAGTATTTTCAATTAAAGCGCCTCACATTTAAGAAATTTTGTCATCAGTATAGCATCTTCTTTGGGTAAATCATAGTAATTTTTTCTCTGTCCGACTTTTATAAAGCCGTTTTTTTCATACAATCTGATAGCAGGCATATTTGACTGCCTGACTTCCAGAGTAACAAAGGAAAGTTCTTTATCTTCCGCTGTTTTCAGGAGCTGTGCAATCAGTTTGTCTGCAATTCCCAGCCTTCTGTGTGCCGGAGAAACCGCAACATTTGAAATGTACCCTTCATCCAGAACATACATCATACCCACATAGGCTATTGCCTCGCCGTCGGCTTCCATAACAATAAAGTCATGGTTTTCATCGGGAAGCTGTGAGATGAGCTGAGCCCTCGTCCACGGCACAGAAAAACAATGCCTTTCCAGGCGCTCCAATGCGTCAATATGCTTTTCGCAGCCGTCTACAATCTTATAATCAGTCATATTACATTGCCTCAGTGAGCCTCAGCCCAGCTATGTCCGATATGGGCATCAACTGTGAGATCGACGCTGAGCTTTGCTGCACTCTGCATTTCCTCGGTCAAAATCAGTTTTACTGTTTCTGCCTCCTCTTCGGGGCACTCTACAATAAGTTCGTCATGGACCTGCAATATCAGCTTTGCACGAAGTTTCTCATCCTTGAGTCTGCGATAAACGTTTATCATCGCAAGCTTTATTATATCCGCAGCCGTACCCTGTATAGGCATGTTCAAAGCCACGCGTTCACCGAATGAACGCATATTGAAGTTTGAGCTGCCAAGCTCGGGAAGATCGCGGCGGCGTCCGTAAAGGGTACTGACGTAGCCATCTTTTTTCGCCTGCTCCACTACTTTTTTCATATAGTCCCTGACACCGTGGTATTTTTCCAGATAAGCATCCATATAAGTTTTTGCCTCGCTTGGGAAAACACCTATGTCCTGAGCCAAGGAGAAGGCAGAAATACCGTAGACAATTCCGAAGTTAACTGCTTTTGCCCTGCTTCTCAGTATGGGGCTGACCTCATTTAGCGGAACGTTAAATACATTGGCAGCTGTGACGGTATGGAAATCCTCACCGCTCATAAAAGCTTCCTGCATAGTGCTGTCACCGGAGATATGGGCAAGCAGTCTCAGTTCTATCTGGCTGTAGTCGGCGTCCACAAGGCTCATGCCCGGCGCAGCAACGAACATGGTTCTTATCTGTGCCCCCAGCTTCTTCCTTACAGGGATATTCTGAAGATTGGGCTCGGTTGATGAAAGCCTGCCTGTTGCAGTTACGGTCATCTGAAAGCTGGTGTGTATACGTCCATCCGGAGATATTACTTTAAGCAGCCCATCCGCATAGGTGGATTTAAGCTTCGTGAGCATACGGTATTCCAGAACTTCTTCTATGATAGGATGCTTGCCGCGGAGCTTTTCGAGTACATCAGCGTTGGTACTCCATCCGGTTTTTGTCTTCTTGCCGGAAGGCAGCATCAGCTTATCAAAAAGCACCTCTCCCAGCTGCTTGGGTGAATTAATATTAAACTGCGTCCCGGCATGCTCCCAAATACTCTGCTGAAGTTCAGCAATACCTTCATTGAGGCTTTCACCAAAATCAAAAAGGGCTTTTCTGTCCACATAAAAGCCTTCGTGCTCCATGTCTGCCAACACCTGACACAAGGGCAGTTCGATTTCATAAAAGAGCTTTTCCATGCCATACTCGGAAAGCTTTGCCATAAGATGCGGATATAATAAAAATATGCCCTCTGCACCGCTGACTTCCCGGCTCAGGAAATGCTGGGATATGCGCTCAAGCGGATAGTTATTGTCCGTTGAATTGAGAAGATATGCCGCCAGAGCAGCATCAAAAACAAAGCCTTCTGTAGAAAGACCCTCGCTCAGCAAAAGTCTCATAAGCTCTTTGACGTTATGCCCGGCCTTTTTTATATCGGGTGAAAAAATCCGCTTCAGAAGCACAGGGTACACATCGCCGCATTTTACCCAATCAAGCTCATACACATTCCTGCCGTCACACACTTCCATGCGGTCCAGGCTGTCAAGGGTGTATACGGAGATAAGGTCAGAGCCTTCAAGCCTTTTGATAAAATCTTCGGCACTTTCTCCAGCCTCAAGCTCTATGCGTGGCATGGTCAGGTTTTCTTCAACAGCCTGGCCGGCATTGTCTTCCAGACCCCATTTTTCAATAAATTTATTAAATCCCAGTCTTTTGAAAAGTGGATACAGCTTATCTGTGAAGGATTTATTCCAGATATTTGCCTCGGGTGAAAATTCAACCGGGACTTCGCGCATTATTGTTGCAAGCCAATATGAGGTTTCAGCACTGTCCTTTCCGGCGTCAAGCTTTTTTCTGACCCCGTCCTTTATGTCAAGGTCCCCAAGCTCAGAATAAATCTTCTCTATACTTTTATATCTGCGGATAAGATCAAGAGCCGTTTTTTCACCTATGCCGGGAACACCGGGGATATTGTCTGAGCTGTCACCCATCAGAGCTTTAAGGTCAATCATGTGTATGGGCTCAAAGCCATACTCATCTTGAAAGCTCTCAGGCGTGTACATTATCGTTTCTGTTTTACCCATACGGGATTTTACATTACATACGGACGTGGTGTTGGATACAAGTTGGAGACTGTCCTTGTCTCCGGTCACAACCACACATTCCCAGTCCTGCTTTTCACATATTGATGCAGCAGTACCGAGAATATCGTCAGCCTCATATCCCTCAAGCTCATACCGCTTTATGCCCATTGCCTC
>JAFQFH010000018.1 GCA_017398685.1 Oscillospiraceae bacterium | reverse complement strand
CTCATTCAAAGCCGACTCTGCACGGCGGATATTGTCCCACACGCCCTGCCGGGAGATACCCAGCTGCTCGGCGATCTCGGACAGGGACAGATCCTCATTGTAGTGCATATCAAAGCAGTCCCGCTGCTTTTCGGTGAGCAGTTCCCCGTAAAAATCCAGCAGCATACTGCGTATCAGTCTGCCTTCTTCCACGGGCACTCCTCCTGTCAAGCTTTTTACCTTTGCAGACTATACACCCATTTACCCGCGCTGTCAAGCGTTTTTTCTTGTCAGCTCCATATTCTGCATATAAATCCCACATATGGGAAAAATGAAGAGTGAATATATGAAAATTCATAGGAGAAGCAAATGGATACGATAAACTCCGCCCTGTACATCGAAAACGAGGGGCTGAAGGAATATGCCGCGGCCAGTGCCAGACTTCTGCATCCGGAAGGGGAATGTACCGGCGCTTCTGCCGCAGCCGCACTCCGACAGGATTACAGGGATATACGCCGCTGCCACGAGGAGGCGCAAAAACGCTACGGGCGGCTCTCTTCACCGCCGCCTGAGTGGGAGTGGATACTGGACAACTGGTATATGGTGCAGCGGGAATATCAGGCTGTGGTCACAAGACTGGACAGAGCAAAGCACCTTCGCCGCTGCCGGGACGGGCTTATGGTGTCGGCACTTTGCCGCACCATGCTGCTCTCGGGCCGGGGCAAGCTCACGGAGGAGCGGCTGCGGCTCTATCTTGAGGGTTTTGAGACGGTGACAGTGCTGAAAATGTCGGAGCTTGAGATACTTGCTGCGGCATTGAGCGCCGCGGTAATCAGCGGCATTGCCGCCGTGTGCCGTGGTATGCGCCGGGCGGTGGCCAATGCCCAGCCTCAGCAGGCTCTGGAGGAACTGTTTACATCACTCAGGCTTTTCTCCGTGCTGGATATGGAAAAGCTCATAGGGGATGTGAATGTGACAGACTCCATCCTCTCCACAGAGCTGACAGGGGACTATCCCCGCATGGACAGCGGCACCAGAAGAGCTTACCTCAAACGGGTGGAAAAGCTTGCCCGCCGTGAGAGAAGCGAGGAGCATATATATGCCCGCAAGCTTGTGAAAAAGGCGAGAGAGCAGGGCTGTCATGTGGGCTTCTTCCTTTTTGAACAGCAAAGCGATCTGGCAGAGAGCTGCTATATCGGCGCAAATGTGCTTTTAAGCTTTTTCATAAGCTTCCTTACTGCCTACCTCTGCGGCAGCGTATTTCCGGCGCTTTTGCTGCTTCTTCCGGTGTCTGAGCTGGTAAAGAGTTTTCTGGACTTTGTTTTACTGCATATAGTTCCTGCAAGGCGGCTTTTCCGTATGGATATGAGTGAGGGCGTGCCTGCGGAGGGCAGAAGCATCTGCGTCATATCATCCCTTTTGGGTGCGGAGGCAGACGGCACAAGGCTTGAGGAGCTGTATCAGGCCTGCAAGAGCGAAGGAACGCAGCTTCTGTTCGGGCTGCTTGCGGACCTGCCTGCGGCATCAAGCTCCACCACAAGGGAGGATGCGGCTGCGCTCCTTGCAGCTTCAGAGGCCATAGACCGGTTAAACCGCAAATACGGCCAGCGCTTTTATCTTTTCACCCGCAGCCGCAGCTTTGACGGGGAGCACTACAGCGCCCACGAGCGAAAGCGGGGAGCCCTGATGGAACTGGCCAGACTTCTCTGCGATAAGCCAAACCAGCTTAAAGTCACCGGGGAGCGGGACGCTCTCAGCGGTGTCCGGTATATTATCACCCTCGACAGCGACAGCCGCATATATCCCGGTGCTCTGGGTGAGCTTATCGGGGCCATGCTCCATCCTTTGAACAGGCCACGGATAGACGAAAAATACAAAGTGGTCAAAAGCGGCCACGCCCTCATCCATCCGCGCATAGATACCGAGCTTAAAAGCGCGGTGGAGACGGACTTTGCCATCATCTTCTCCGGTGGCGGCGGCAGCGACCCCTACGGCAGTCTCTGCGGTGAGCTTTATATGGACGCTTTCGGAAGCGGCGGCTTTGCGGGCAAGGGCATAATCGACGCCCAGGCGCTCCTTAAATGCACCTCCCACTTTCCACAGGGCAGGGTGCTCAGCCACGACGCGCCGGAGGGCGCATATCTGAGAGGCGCATACATGGGGGATGTGGAGTTTTCCGATCGTTTTCCCTCAAAGCCCCTTTCCTATTATAAAAGACAGCACCGCTGGATACGGGGCGACTGGCAGAATCTGCCCTTCATCTTCGCGCCGGGCCTTCGCTATATTGACCGCTGGCGGCTTTTTGACAGCCTCAGGCGCAGTCTCATAGCCCCGGCCACTCTGGCGGCGATACTGACAGGCTTTTACCTTGGCGGAGCTGTAAAAGCGGCGGCATGGGCTGCACTTCTGGCCCTTTTATCAAGACTTTTCATCTCACTTGCGGAAAGCCTGCTGCAAACAAGGGGCAAGCCCCATTTAAGGCGCTATACCCGCATACTCAGCGGTGTAGGCGGGGCTATAGTGCAGACCTTTATACGTCTGTGGCTTCTGCCCTATGAGGCGTGGATATCCCTCAGCGCAATTTGCTCTGCACTGTGGCGGATGTTTGTGTCCCACAAAAAGCTTCTCCAGTGGCAGACAGCGGCCCAGACAGCCAGCGGAGCAAGCCTTACGGAGCATATGAAAGCCATGCTCATTCCCATGCTTTTGGGTCTTGTGCTGGTAATAAGCTGCCCTCTTGTCATCGGCAAGGCCTCGGGGCTTATGTGGCTATTGTCCCCGGCAGCAGCGGCGGCACTGGCGCTGGATGCGAGAAAGGAAACGGTGCTGGCCCAGACCGAGCGGGACTATCTTGTAAATGCCGCAAGGCAGGCCTGCAAATACCTTGAAAGCTTCCACCATGCCCAGAATAATTTTCTCCCGCCGGATAATTTTCAGGAGCAGCCGCCGGTGGGACTTGCAAAACGCACATCACCCACAAATATCGGCCTTGCTTTGTGCTCAGCTCTGGCAGCTTACGACATGGGCTTTATCTCAAAGGAAAAGCTTGAAAAAACCACCGGTGAGACAGTATCCACCCTTGAGCGCATCTCCAAGGCGGAGGGACATTTATATAACTGGTATGATATAGAAAGTCTCAAGCCCTTGCAGCCGGCCTATGTGTCCACGGTGGACAGCGGCAATCTCTGTGCGGGACTTATAACGCTGCGCTGTGCTCTGGAGGATCTTGGCAATACGAAGCTTGCCCAAAGGGTGCAAAAGCTCATTGAGGATATGGACTTTACGCCCCTTTTCGACAAACACAGGGAGCTTTTCCACATCTGCTATGATCCTGTTGCAAAACGGGGTGTGGGCGGCTGGTATGACCTTATGGCCAGCGAAGCCATGCTCACAAGCTATCTGGCCTGCGCAAGGGGCGATGTGCCTGTGCGCCACTGGCGCAGACTCAGCCGCGCCCAGCTCCAGAAGGACGGCTACCGGGGTCTTGCCAGCTGGACCGGCACCATGTTTGAGTACCTTATGCCGGTGCTGTTTCTGCCCGTGTACAGGGGCAGCCTTCTCTATGAAAGCCAGCGCTTTTGCGTCTATGCCCAGAAAAAACGGGTATGGGCCGGAAAGCCCTGGGGCATTTCTGAAAGCGCTTTCTACTCTCTGGACAGCGCCCTCAACTACCGCTACAAGGCTCACGGCGTGGCGGCACTGGCGCTCAAGCGGGGACAGGATGAGGATATGGTTGTCTCCCCATACAGCAGCTTTCTGGCCCTTGCCATTGACCCGGCGGGCAGCATCAAAAATTTAAGGCGTCTTGAGGCCTTCGGCGCTACAGGCCGTTTCGGATTTATCGAGGCGCTGGACTTCAGCCCGGGCCGCTGCCGCAGCGACAGGGGCGAGCAGGTACGCTGCTATATGGCGCACCATGTGGGTATGAGCATAATATCTGCTGCCAACATCCTCTGTCAGGGCAGCATACAAAGAAGATTTATGTCCGACCCTGCCATGAACGCCTTTTCACTTCTTTTACAGGAACGGCTTGAGGACGGTGGTGTTGTCATCCGCCGAAACTGTGGGGATATCCCCGAGCGTATTGAGCGCAGCGCGGCAATGCGCTGGCTTCTGCGTGGCAATGAGCAGGATACGAAGCTTAAATGCGCTGTCCTCTCCAACGGGGCATATAATGTCCTCTTTTCAAATACCGGACACAGCAGCGCCTTCTGCGCCCAGACAAGTATATACGACAGCAGTCCCGATACTGAGGACGCCGGGCTTGATATAAGCCTGTCCACCGCTCAGGGTACATTTTCCCTTCTCAACGGCGGCCCTGCGGATATATGGGAGCTGGGTGAAGAGCATTGCAGCCTTATCCGGAAGCTGCCGGATATGGAGTGCAGCAGCGGGGTGTCCGTGGCTTACGGGGCCTGCGGCGAGCTTCGTACCGTGGCGCTGACTGCGGAGTGCGACAGTAAAGCCGAGCTTTCCCTCAGCTTTCGCCCCATACTGGCAGCACGTAAAGATTATGTAAACCACAAAGCTTTCTGGAGCCTGGGTATACAGGCACAGAATGAGGGAGAGCTGCTGATACTGCGCCGGATAAGAAGGGATAATTGCCCGGAGCTCTTCCTCTGCGTGGCGTGCAGTGAAAAGGCTCTATTTGAGGCTGACCGCAAGGGCGGCAGCGGCTCTTTGTCCCAGCCATGGGTCAGGTGTACGGCAAGTCTTGAGCTTAAAGCGGGAGAGAGCAGGGAAGTCCGCTTTGCGCTGGGCTTTTCAACAGAGCGGGAGGAAGCAGTCAAAAGTGCAAGACTGATTCTGGCAGCTTCCTCCTACGAGCGGGGCAACATGGCGGGGGCCGCCGCGCTGCATCTTAAGATGGACAGCGATGAAGTGGGCGCGGCTATGGATATGCTCACAAGGCTCTGGCAGAACCATGTGTATGACGCAGCTCCCAAAAGCGCCCTCTGGCAGTACGGCATATCCGGGGACTATCCCATGATCTGCTGTGACGGGAGAGCCGTTGAAAGCGAGAGTGTGCTCAGAAGCTTCTGCCTTCTTAAAAGCTGCGGCGTGGATGCAGAGCTTGTGTATCTTTCAGACGAGCAGGGCGAGTACCGCCAGCCGGTTTTCGGCAGGATAAGCGATTGCCTTGAAAAGCTGGGCCTTGGCTCTCTTATCGGGGCGGAGGGAGGCGTACACTTTGTGCCCATGCAGGCGGCAGCGGTTGTTATAAGCCGCAGCGCGTGGACTGTAGGCGCAAAGAAGGAAAAACTGAAAACCCCGCCCTTGCCTCAGTCCGGAGAGGGGCGCCTTTGGCCCAGCGTTCCGGCTCACCGATGGGAAGAACAGGGGTTTTCCTTTGAGGTCAATGGGAATCTGCCCTCAAGGGTCTGGCAGCACCCTATCACAAACGGCCGCTTCGGTTTTATGGCCACAGACTGCGGCACAGGCGGCATGTGGTATGAAAACGCAAGGGAAATGCCCATAAACCACCCGGCCACAGACAGCTTTGCCGTGTCCGGCTCTGAGTTTCTCTGGCTTGAACGGGCGGGAGAGAAAATAAGTCTCTTTGCCGCCAATGACGGCTACCCCTGCCGTGTTTACTATGCCCCCGGCAAGGCCGTCTGGGAAAAAACCATAGATGACAGGCTTATAAAGGTCACGGCCTTTGTGCCGGAGGATACCGATGCCCGGGTACTCATAATAGAAGGCGCGGTGGGTATGAAGCTGGGCTGGACACTCCTGCCTGCGCTGGGCGCGGATGCCGCCTCTGTGAAAATAACAAAAGAGGGCAGGGCGCTTTTTGCCCAAAACCCCATGAGCTATTTTGAAAATCTGCAGTTTACGGCGCTGTGCTCAAGGGTCTGCAATACGGAAACAGGCTTTTATCCCCCTGCCATGCACATTTCAGTCATCTCCGATGAACTTACAGCCATTGCCTGCGGCGTCTGCCCCATGGATGCCCTGGAGGAGCTTTGCACAGCCAATACGGTGTATGAAAAGCTGAAAACCACGGAAGAAAGCTGGCATTCTCTTTTAAGCCGCATTCAGCTTGAAAGCGGGATAAAGCCCCTTGATAACTATATGAACACATGGGCGGCTTACCAGACTGTGGCATGCCGGCTTATGGCGCGTACGAGCCTTTACCAGAGCGGCGGCGCAGTAGGTTTCCGGGATCAGCTTCAGGACGGGGTGAACATGCTGCTGCTCTCCTCAAAATACGCAAAAGAGCGGATACTGGATGCCTGCCGCCATCAGTACGCCGAGGGCGATGTGATGCACTGGTGGCACGCCCACCCCAAGGGCGACAGGGGTGTGCGTACCCACTGCTCGGACGATCTGCTCTGGCTTGTGTGGGCGCTGTGCGAGTATACGGAGAAAACAGGGGACTATGCTCTTTGCAGTGTACCATTGCCCTTTATGCTGTCTGCACCACTTGGGAAAGAGCAAAAGGACCGCTATGAAACTCCTGAGATAAGCACCGAGACTGCAACTGTCACGGAGCACGCCCGAGCCGCCCTTGAACTGTGCATTTCCCGGGGCTTTGGAAGTCACGGTCTTCCCAGAATGGGCAGCGGCGACTGGAACGATGCATTGAGCTGTGTGGACGGGGAGAGCGTGTGGCTGGGCTGGTTTATGGCCCACTGCGCCCGCCGCTTTGCCGCGCTTTTGAAAAAGCTTGGCGACAAGGGCGCAAAGCGCTACGAAAACCTTGCCCGCCGTCTGGCTGAGGATACAGACAAGGCCTGGGCCGGACGCTGGTATTCAAGGGCTTACTTTGCCGATGGGGAGGCTCTTGGCGGCCCCGAGCGCATCGACTCTGTTGCCCAGAGCTGGGCCGTGCTCAGCGAAACCGTGGACAGCGGCAACAGACCCCAGGTGGCTGTTGACTCGGCTATCCGCTCCCTTGTGGATCACAGGCACGCAATAGTAAAGCTCTTTGATCCGCCCTACACTGCCGATGAGCGCTATGCAGGCTATATTGCAGGCTACGGGGAGGGCTTTCGTGAAAATGGCGGTCAGTACAGCCACGGCGCCATCTGGCTTGCAATGGCAGCCTTCAGACTGGGCAGGCACGAGGACGGCTGGGAGATTCTCTCCATGCTCCTGCCTCAAAACCATGACCTTAACCGTTACGCTGCCGAGCCCTTTGTTATTGCTGCGGATGTGTACTCTGCCGAGGGCAGGGAGGGTGAGGCCGGATGGACATGGTATACCGGCTCTGCCGGCTGGTATTTTCGCGCTGTGTACGAGGAAATGCTGGGGCTTAAGCTGAAAGACGGTAAGCTCACCGTCTCGCCCCGGCTGCCCGCGGCCTTTGAAAAGTGTACTGTGCACTGGACGGACAGCGCGGGAATTTCCCACGAGATAATAATAGACCGCCACGGCGTGAAAGTAGACGGCAAAAACTACAAGGGCGAGCCTATAGGGTGACAAGGGACAGGGGAACTCCCTGTCCCAAGTTTTAACTCTTTGTTCATCCATTGTATAAAGCAGGTACTACCAATTTTTGCACTCAGGTGTTATAATTATAAGGTATAAATGATACGGAGGTGTCTCATGGAAATATCCAGATGCGAGATAATGAACGGCGTAGGGCTGACCTGCCTTCGCTCGGACAAGTTCAAAACCGCCTGCATGAGCGTAAATCTTCTCTGCCAGCTTGAAAGGGAGACTGCCTCCATCAACGCCCTTGTGCCCTATGTACTGCGCCGTGGCACCAGCCTCTATCCGGACATGGAGTCGCTTTCCGTCCGAATGAACGAGCTTTACGGCACTGCCATAGAGCCGGTTGTTCGCCGCATAGGTGAGATACAGTGCATAGGCTTCTATTCAAGCTTCCCAGAGGGAGAGTTTCTGCCGGATAAGAAGGAGCTTCTGCCGGAAGTCCTGAAGCTTATGGGCGAGCTTCTTCTGCATCCTGCCACCCGTGGCGGGCTTTTCCTGCCCGACTATGTGGAGAGCGAAAAGGAAAAGATGATAGACGCTATCCGCAGCCGCTTAAACGACAAGCGCAGCTATGCCACCATAAGATGCATGGAGGAAATGTGCTGCTTTGAGGACTTTGCCGTGGGCCGCTTCGGCACGGAGGAGGACGTTGAAAATATAAACTACAAAAAGCTCAGCCGCCGCTACAAGGAGCTTTTGCAACAGTGCCCCATTGAAATAATCTACTGCGGCAGAGCGGGGGAGAAAGCTGTGCGCCGCGCTGTGAAGGACGCGCTTGTCACCCTGCCCAGAGGCGAGATAAACTATGACATCGGCACGGATGTTCGTATGAACGCCGTGGAGGACGAGCCCCGCTTTGTAAAAGAGGAGATGGATGTGACCCAGGGCAAGCTGGTTATGGGCTTTCGCCTGGGCGAGGTCATGGAGGAGCCGGACCCGGCTGCCCTCTATGTATTCAACAGCGTATTTGGCGGCAGCAGCACCTCAAAGCTTTTTATGAACGTGCGCGAGCGTTTGCAGCTTTGCTATTATGCAAGCTCCGGCCTGAATATCCCCAAGGGGCTGATGCTGGTATCCTCCGGTATTGAATTTGACAAGCTGGACCAGACAAGGGACGAAATTTTTGCCCAGCTTGACGAGATGAGAAAGGGCAATATCACCGACTCTGAGCTTTCCGCAGCCAAGGCTGGCGTGGCCTCGGACCTTCGTTCCACTATGGACTCTCAGGGGGCGCTGGAGGGCTTCTTCCTCTCCCAGACCCTTATGGGCCTTGAGTACGGGCCTATGGAGCTTGCGGAGCTTGTGGCGGATGTAAGGGCGGAGGATGTGAGCCGGATCGCCCGGAGCGTGGAGTGCGACCTTATCTATTTCATGTGCGGTGAGGAAGCCGCGGAGGACGAAAATGCAGAGGACTGAATATAAAGATATAGGGGAAGTTCTCCACAGCGGAGTGCTGCCCAACGGCCTTAAAATAAAGGTCATAGAAAAGCCGGACTTTGCTACCTGCTACGCGGTGCTGGCCACCGACTACGGCGGGGCGCACAGGGACTTCTATCTGGATGGGGCGCTTAAAAAGACCCCGGCGGGCGTGGCCCATTTTCTTGAGCACAAGATGTTCGATCTTCCAAATGGTGACAACGCGCTGGAGCTGCTGTCCCTCAACGGGGCAGACCCCAACGCCTTTACCTCAAGCAGCATGACAGCCTATTACTTCAGCTGCACCGAGAAGTTTGAGGATAATCTGAGACTTTTGCTCCACTTTGTCTCCACTCCATACTTTACCGATGAGACCGTCAGCAAGGAGCAGGGCATAATCGCCCAGGAAATATCCATGGGCGAAGATAACCCCGGTGTTATAATCTACTACAATCTTCTCTCCATGCTCTACAAGGAGCACCCCATAAAGGACAGAGTTGCAGGCTCGGTGGAGAGTATCTCCCAAATTACAGCCCAGACCCTCTATGACTGCCACAAGGCTTTCTATTCCCCGGTGAATATGTGCCTTTGTGTTGAGGGCAAGGTAAAGGCGGAGCGGGTATTTGAGCTTGCAGGGGAAGTGCTGGGCGGAGAGAAATGTGAAAAGCCCAGGGCAGAGTTTGGCGCTGCCGAGGGCGAAAAACCCGTGGAGCAGTACAGGATAGAATATATGCCTGTCTCCGCGCCTCAGTTTCTTATCGGCGCGAAAATAGCCCCCTTTGGAGACGCAAAGGAAAAGCTTTATCAGCGGCTTACGGCTCAGCTTGCCATGAGGATGCTGGTGGGTTATTCCTCCCCCTTCTACACAAGGCTCTACGCCGAAGGTCTTTTGAACCGTGACTTTGACTACGAGGTGGACTTTTTTGCCGACACCGGCTCTCTTATCATCGGCGGAGAAAGCAGCCAGCCAGAAAAGGTGCTGGAGGAGCTTATAAAAGAGGTGGAAAAGGTCAAAACCGAGGGCTTTGATAAAAAGAGCTTTGAGCTTGCAAAAAAGGCGTCGCTGGGCGCAAGGCTCCGGGGACTTGAGGACTTTGAAAATGTCTGTATCTCCCTTGTGGAGGGTGAGTTTGAGGGCTTTGACGCTTTGGATGCCATCCCCATGCTGAGTGCTGTCAGCATAGAGGACTGCCGTAAATTTGTGGCAGAAAAGCTGGATAGAGAGCATCTTGCCATTTCCATCATCGCACCCGGGAGGGATGAAGCTTGATAGACACCATCCAGCGCGACAGCGTAATTTCCTTCCCCTTTCTGGGGCTAGAGCTCAATCCCCCCGCATCTCTTGAAATCTTCGGCCGGGAGATATATTTCTACGGCATACTCATCGCTCTGGGCTTTGTTCTGGCCATGTTGTACTGCGCCCGAAACGCCAGACGCTTCGGCTTGAAAGAGGACGATGTGTATGACTTTATGATCTGGCTTCTGCCCATGTCCATTCTGGGAGCAAGGCTTTACTATGTGGCCTTTTCGCTGGATGAGTACCTCGCCCAGCCCTCGCGGATATTCGCCGTGTGGGAGGGAGGGCTTGCCATCTACGGCGGCGTTATTGCAGGAGTTATAACTTTGCTGCTGGTGTGCCGGCATAAGAAGATACCCGCCGGAGCTTTTATGGACCTTGCCGTCTACGGCCTTCTCATCGGGCAGATAATAGGCCGCTGGGGCAACTTTATGAACAGAGAGGCCTTCGGCGCCCAGACGGAGATATTCTGCCGCATGGGGCTTACAGCTCCCAACGGCAGCACCATCTATGTCCACCCCACCTTTTTGTACGAAAGCCTCTGGAACCTTGTGCTTCTCGTGGCGCTCATCATCTTTGAACGCTGCGGCAAACGCCGCTACGACGGGCAGTGCGCGCTTTTGTACTTTTTCTTCTACGGGCTGGGCCGCATGTGGATAGAGGGGCTTCGTACCGACAGCCTCTACATAGGCTCCACAGGCATACGTGTCTCCCAGCTTCTCTCTTTTGTACTTGTGCTGACAGCACTTATAATAATGCTTCTTATCCGCAGCAGAAAGCCTTCACCGGATAAGCTCTTTGTGAATGTGGTGAAAAACCGGAAAGCGGAAGAAGCGCAGGAAAGTAAAGAAATATAATTGGAGGTATAATAATGGCTGACTACAAGGATATGATAACCGGAACTCTTAAAAACATCATGGGTAAGGTCAAGGAAGTGGCCGACAGCAACACTGTCCGCGATATCTATGAACAGGGCGCAGGCAAGGCCAAAAGCTACGGACAGATAGCAAAGCTTGCTCTTGAGATCAATGGCGACAGGGAGGAGCTTAAGCGTGTCTTTGCCGAGATAGGCCAGCTCTACTATGAGCAGGCCAAGGACGCACCCGAAGGCTTTTTCAGGGCACTTTTTGCACAGGCCGAGCAGATCAAGGCCAATATCAGCGCCAAGGAAGAGGAGATAAGCTACCTCAAGAGCGAAGTTTCCCCCACCGCTGCCGATATCGACGTGGAGATCGCCGAGTTTGAGGAAGTGGTCTCCGATACCGCCGCCGACGGCGCAGGCGAAGCCCCCACAGACGAGAACATCTGATAATGCTTATAAAAATGACATTGGATGCAAAAATGCGCCAATGTCATTTTTTTCCTTTTCAAACCTGACAAATAGTGGTAAAATAAATTGTTTTGCAAAAGGAGGTACAGCCATGGAGAAAAATACCTATATCGAGGCCGGGCGCATCGTGAACACCCACGGCGTAGCCGGTGAAGTAAAAATCGAGGTCTGGCTGGACTCTCCCCGTTTTATGAGAAAGTTCAAGCGCTTTTTCATAAACGGCGCTGAGGTGAAAATGCTCTCATCCCGGGAGCATAAGGGCTTTGTGCTGGCAAAGCTTGAGGGCGTGGACGATGTGAACGCCGCCATGAGCTTAAAGGGCAAAACGGTGCATATCCACAGAGACGATGCCCATCTGCCGAAAGGTCACTACTTCTTGCAGGATATAATCGGCGCTGCTGTCATCGACGAGAACGGTGCGGAGATAGGAAAGCTCACCGAAATAATGGAAACTCCCGCCTCCCGCATCTATGTGGTCAAGGGCGAAACTGAGCACATGATCCCCGCCGTGCCGGAGTTCATCCTCTCAACGGATGCGGAAAACGGCATTATCAAAGTACATCTTATCGAGGGTATGTAAATGCGGATAGATATAATGACCCTTTTCCCCGACACGGTCAACGCCGTGCTCCATGAGAGCATCATAGGCCGTGCCGCCAAAAAGGGGATAGTGGAGATAAACTGCGTCCAGATACGCGACTTTACAGAAAATAAGCAGAATCAGGTGGACGATTACCCCTACGGCGGCGGCTGGGGCTGCGTAATGATGGCCCAGCCTTTAAAATCCTGCCTTGACCATATCAAGGCCCAGACCCAAGGCCGTAAAAGCCGGGTCATCTACATGTCTCCCCAGGGCAAGCCCTTCAATCAGGCCACGGCAAAGCGACTTAAAAATGACTATGACCATCTGGTGCTGGTCTGCGGCCACTACGAGGGCATCGACGAGCGCTTCATCGAGCTTTGTGTGGACGAGGAAATATCATTGGGCGACTTTGTGCTCACCGGCGGTGAGATCGCTGCCATGGCAGTGGCGGACTCGGTGTGCCGCCTTGTGCCGGGTGTGCTGGCGGATGAGCAGTGCTACACCGGCGAAAGCCACTGGGACGGGCTTCTGGAGTACCCCCAGTATACCCGCCCGGAGTGCTGGGAGGGCAAGACCGTGCCGGAGGTGCTCATCGGCGGCGACCATGCCAAGGTTGCCAGATGGCGGCGTAAAAAACAGATAGAGCGCACCATGGAAAAGCGCCCCGATATGTTTGAAAAGCTCAGCTTTGAGGATAAAGAGGACGCAAAGCTTTTAAAAGAAATACAAAAACAGGCCAAGCGCAAAAAGCTCACCGAGCCTTTGAGCTATCGCCAAGCCACAATGAAGGATATACCCCGTGTTATGGAGATCGTGGCAGACGCCAAACGCTCTTTGAAAAAGCACAGAGTAGATCAGTGGCAGGGGGATTACCCCACCGCCGCTGCCTTTGAGCAGGATGTGGCCAACAATGAGCTTTATGTACTCTGCCACGGTGAGGATATTGTGGGCTTTCTCATGGTAACGGCCCGTCCGGAGCCCTGCTATGATGATATTACCGACGGTAAGTGGAGCAGCGACGCGCCCTACTGCGTAATGCACCGCACCGCCGTGGCAGCGGAGTACAGAGGCAGCGGCATGGCGGAATATCTTGTGCGCTGTGCCGAGGATATAAGCCGCAAAAACGGCGTCAGATACCTTAGAGTGGACACTCACAGAAAAAATAAACCCATGCAGCAGCTTCTCAGGGAAAGCGGTTTTCGCTACCGGGGCAATATCCTTGTCTCCTCCGAGCCGGGGCATGACCCGGCAAGACAGGCATATGAAAAAATACTTAAGTGAGGGATAAAATATGAGCAAAAATCTTATCAGCGCGATTATATGGACTGTTGTAGCACTTGTAGTGTTCTACATTCTCTTTTTTGCCAGCACTGCCGACACTATAGCCCGCCTCAGCGGCGCGGTACTTATCGGCATGTGTCTGGTTGGACAGTGGATGCGTTATTTCAAGTTCAAGTGATATGAATCTTACGAATATTGACGAGGTAAAAAACCTCCTTAACCGGCACGGCTTCCGCTTTTCCAAATCCATGGGGCAGAACTTCCTTGTGGCTTCGTGGGTGCCGGAGGACATTGCGGAAAGTGCGGGAATTGATGAAAATACCGGTGTTCTGGAAATAGGCCCCGGCATAGGCTGCCTTACGAGGGAGCTGTCGGAACGGGCCGGAAAGGTGCTCTCCGTGGAGCTGGACCGCTCTCTTGAAAAGGTGCTGGCAGAGACCCTTGCCGACAGGCAGAACGTGACAATCCATTTTGGGGATATTTTAAAGCAGGATTTGCCAAAGCTTGTCGGTGAGCACTTTGAGGGGCTTCGCCCGGTGGTCTGTGCAAATCTCCCTTATAATGTGACAAGCCCGGTGCTGACAAAGCTTATAGACTCCGGCCTTTTTGACAGTATCACCGTCATGGTGCAGCGGGAGGTTGCAAAGCGTATGTGTGCTTTGCCCAATACTGCCGACTATGGTGCATTCAGCATTTTTGTCCAGTGGCATACGCAGGCCAGGCTCCTTTTCGATGTGCCTGCCGGCTGCTTTATTCCCCAGCCCAAGGTCACATCCTCCGTCATAAGGCTGGACAGAAGAGAGGAGCCGCCCTGCCCCGTGAAGGATGAAAAAAAGATGTTCGCCGTGGTCCGAGCAGCCTTCAATCAGCGCCGGAAAACTTTGACCAATGCCCTGTCCTCTCAGTTGAAAATAGACAAACAATGCGTGGAAAAAGTGCTGCTTGAATGTGGTCTGAACACGACAGTCAGAGGCGAAGTGTTGGATATACCCACATTTGCCGCCATTTCCGACAAAATTTGCTGAAAAAACGCCGTATATTTGTCATCATGCTGTATTGTTAACAATTGACAAATATGTTAGAATAAACGTTGGCCAATCACTAAGTTTGCTGTTTCATTTTTTTGTTGTGAATAGAAAGGATCGAAAACGATGAGTAAAAAGTACGTCTACATGTTCTCTGAAGGCAACGCCAGCATGCGTGAGCTTCTGGGCGGCAAGGGTGCAAACCTTGCAGAGATGACCCATATCGGTCTTCCCGTTCCCCAGGGCTTCACCGTCTCCACCGAAGCCTGCACCCAGTACTACGAAGACGGAAGAAAGATAAACGACGACATCATGGCCGAGATCATGGCCAATGTCGCAAAGATGGAAGAGCTCAACGGCAAGAAGTTCGGCGACCTTCATAACCCCATGCTGGTCTCCG